>DASZUH010000195.1:0-15023 GCA_035547715.1 Solirubrobacterales bacterium | reverse complement strand
TTCGGGCCGATCACCGACAACGCCGGCGGCATCGCCGAGATGGCGGATCTGCCGGAGGAGGTGCGCGACATCACCGACCCGCTCGACGCGGTCGGCAACACCACCAAGGCGGTGACCAAGGGGTACGCGATCGGCTCGGCGGCGCTCGCGGCGCTGGTGCTGTTCGCGGCGTTCCGCAGCGAATTGGCCGACGAAGCCCCGGCCGGGTTCAACCTCAACTCGCTGTTCCACCTGACCAGCCCGGACGTCCTCATCGGGCTGATCATCGGCGGCATGATGGTCTACCTCTTCGCGGCGTTCGCGATCGAGGCGGTCGGCCGGGCCGGCGGCCAGGTGGTCGAGGAGGTGCGCAAACAGTTCCGCGAGCACCCGGGGATCATGGAGGGGACGGAGAAACCCGAGTACGGGAAAACCGTCGCCATCGTGACCGCGGCGGCGCAGAAAGAGATGATCCTGCCCGCGTTGATCCCGATCGTCGTGCCGGTGATCGTCGGGCTCCTCAGCGTCGACGCGCTGGGCGGCCTGCTGATCGGCGTGATCGTGGTGGGCCTCTTCGCGGCGATCTCGATGACCGCCGGCGGCGGCGCCTGGGACAACGCGAAGACGCTGATCGAGGACGGCGCCCACGGGGGCAAGGGGTCCGAGGCCCACGCGGCGTCGGTGACCGGCGACACCGTCGGCGACCCCTACAAGGACACGGCCGGCCCGGCGATCAACCCGATGATCAAGGTGGCCAACATCGTCGCGATCCTGATCATCCCGATCGTGCACTTCTGACGGCGCCGGGGCGGCCGTCCGCTCCGCCCGCCCGCGGACGCGTGTCGAGTTTCGGTCCCTATGGGACCGAAACTCGACACGCATCCTCTCGACCGGTCGAGAGTGCATGAAGGAACCGTGACGTCCCATGGGTCTTCGTCACGGACCCTCATCACTCGCCATGGGTCCCTTTCAGCTAGTGGTGATGGCCGCCATGCCACGGGTTGTAGTGGTCCCGGCCGCCGCCGGGGTGGTAGCCGGGGCCGCCGTGGTCGCCACCGCCGGAGCTGCCCGGGTTCCAGGGGAGCAGGTAGGCGCGGTAGCTGTTGACGCCGGTCGGGAACTCGGCGTTATAGAGCAGTTGGCCGTTCGGGGCGAACTCCGAGAAGTAGGGGAGTGAGCCCCAGCCGACGACGGTGTTGCCGGCGGCGGTGCGCTGGCTGTTGCCCTGCGAGGGCGCGGTCAGGCCCTCGGGCTGGTCGAAGGAGCCGATCAGCGTCGCGGTGTGGGTGCGCGGATCGAGCTTCACCGTCACCGCCCGGCTCTGGCCGAACTCGGCCGTCGCGTCGACACCCGTGTTGGCGACCCCCGCCGACTCGTTGTCGAAGAAGGTGTAGATGCCATTGCCCTGGGCCTCGAAATCGTGCTGCCAGGCGGTGATCAGGCCTGCTTTGTTGAGGACCTGCCCGGGTGCCGCCCCGATCGTGAAGTTGTTGCGGCTCGCCTTGCCGCCGAGCTGCCAGATGATCTGGCCGGTATGGCGGTCGACCTTGTAGGAGGTCCAGGTGTCACGGGCGTCGATCAGCAGGTTGCCGTCGGTGTCCAACTTCACCGCGTTGATGTGGAACCAGTCCCACGGGCTGCTCGGCGAGGCCGGCAGCGGCTGCTCGGACTGCGAGTAGGGGACGTGGTCGGCGCTGTTCCATTCGAACAGGACCTTGCCCGTCTTGATGTCGATTTCCTGGACGACGCCGTCGATCACGGTCTGGTTGGCCGGGCCGCCGATCGAGGTGAGGTCGGCGGTCGCCGTCGTGTAGGCGAGGATCAGCGCCGTGTTCTGCGGCGTGATCAGGAACTCGTGGCCGTCGGCACTGAGGCCGTTGCCCGCCTGCACGGTCGCGATCTGCTGGTACTTGTCGTTGTAGATGTAGTCGGTGCCCTGGGCGAGGCCGCCGAGGCCGGTGCCCTGCCACCAGGTCAGGACCGGCCGGCCGTTGTACGTCTGGGTGCGGAAGTCGGAGGCCTCCTGGCCGGCCGGCACCGACTTGAACCAGACGACGTTGCCGTTCTGGTCGAGGATCTCGGGCCCGTTGGCGTAGGTCGACGTATCGCCGAAGGGGGAGACGAAGAAGTCACCCTTGCCGACGTTGCCGTGGGTGAGGACGGTGACCGGCGGGGGAGCGGTGGGGGTGTCGGCCGCCGCGGGACCGGCGAGCGCGCCTCCCGTGGCGAGCGCCGCGACCGCGGCGCCGGCGATCGCGGCGGCGAGCCGGCGCAAGCGCCGACGCGCCTTGCGACGCGGGATCGACGGGGATGAATCGGTCATGGGCTGGGTTCCTTTCCGAATGAGTCCGGTGGTCTTTCGGCCGGCCGGGGCGGCCACGCGAGGACTCTCTACCCATTCACGATAATTCCGATCAGATTTATAGAATTTTCCCCGATCGGGTAAAGCCGAGAGCCGTTGCTAGCCTCTTGCCGATGAAGCAGGGGCTTCTGAGCGCGTGGCGCGTCCTGACCTGGCCGTGGCGGCGCTTCCCGAAGACGGTCGGCGGCGCGACCGCCCTCGTCGCCCTGATCTGTCTGGTCGTCGTCGGCTCGAACGCCTACATCCTGCTCTCGACCAGCGGCGAGTCCACCGCCGAGGTCGCCGCCGTGCCGCCCGCCGAAGTGGCGATCGTCCCCGGTGCCATGGTCGAGCGGAACGGCCGCATGAGCGGCATGCTGGCCGACCGGGTGAAGGAGGCCTCGCTGCTCTGGCACGCGGGCAAGGTCGGCAAGATCCTCGTCTCCGGCGACCACCACACCTGGGCCTACGACGAGCCGGACACGATGCGCAAGGCGCTGGTCCGCGACGGGGTGAAGCCGGAAGACATCTTCGAGGACCACGCGGGCTTCGACACCTGGGCGACGATGGTCCGGGCGAAGTCGATCTTCAACGTCCACGACGCGGTCGTCGTCACCCAGGGCTTCCACATGCCGCGCGCCCTCTACCTCGCCGAAGCGGCCGGCATCCACGTCACCGGCCTGCTCGCCGACCAGCACCACTGGGGCTACCAGGGCGAGCGGAGCGCGATCCGCGAGGTCTTCGCCCGGGTCAAGGCGATCTGGGACACGACCGTCGACACGCCCGCGATGGCCGGGCGACGGATCCCGATCCAGACCTCCGACGGCCGCGAAAGCTGGGGCCCGGCGCCGCCCGCCGGGACGCCCCCGGCGGGATCGCCGGACACGCCGACGGCGGCCGCCCACATCGACGCCATCGCCGCCCGCGACGGGCACGCCGCCTGAACGTCGGCGTCCTCCGTTCGCTGTTTGTCGCGCCTGGCGGTACAAACAGCGAACGGAGGCAGCACGCCTTTCGGGCGCTTCCGAATGCCGGAGAGGCGACGAGCGCCGAGGCCGGCGTGGTCCATTTCACGGCCCCGCCCGACAGCGACGACGCCACGCGGCCGGCCGAGCGGCTAGCTTCCCGGTCTGACCCGGCCCGCCGGCGCCGGAGAGCGCTTCCGACGCGCGTATATTCGGATAGAGAAGTGTCGAATACCTGCATCTCCTCCTAGATGGCCCAGCGAATCCCACGAGACGAGTCGCTGAGCCGCGTCCATGGCGTCGGGGCCCTTTTCTCGGCCGCCTACGGCAACGTCGGCTCGTCGATCTACTACGCCCTCGGCGTCACCGCCGCGTTCGCGCTCGGCCTGACGCCGATTGCCTTCGTCATCTCCGGGCTGATCTTCGCCGCCACCGCCGCCACCTACGCCGAGGCGACCGTGATGTTCCCGGAGGCCGGCGGCTCCTCGAGCTTCGCCCGCCACGCCTTCAACGAGTTCGTCAGCTTCGTCGCCGCCTGGGGACAGATGCTCAACTACACGATCACGGTCGCGATCTCGGCCTTCTTCGTGCCCCACTACCTGGCCGTCTTCTGGCCCTGGCTCGGCCACAGCCCCGGCGACGTCGTCGGCGGCGCGGCCCTCGTCGTCGCCCTCGCCGCGCTCAACATCCGCGGCACCGAGGAGTCCTCGAAACTGAACCTGATCCTCGCCATCGCCGACCTCGCCACGCAGGTCGTGCTGGTCGGGATCGGCATCGTCCTCGTCCTCTCGCCGCACGTCCTCGTCGACAACGTCCACCTCGGCGTCGCCCCGACCTGGAGCAAATTCGCCCTCGGGATCGCGGTCGGGATGATCGCCTACACCGGCATCGAGACGATCTCCAACATGGCCGAGGAGGCCAAGGACGCGGCGAAGACGATCCCGCGCTCGGCCGGCCTCGTGGTCGCCGCCGTGCTCGGCCTCTACCTGCTGATCCCGATCGTCGCCCTCTCGGCGATGCCGGTCGTCCACGACGCGGTCGGCTCCGGCTACCACACCCAGCTCGGCACCAAGTACGCCAACGACCCGATCCTCGGCATCGTCGAGAACCTCGGTCTCTCCCACGGCCCGACCGAAATCCTGCGCTACTACGTCGGTGTCCTCGCCGCCGTGATCCTGCTGATCGCGACCAACGCGGGGCTGATCGGCGTCTCCCGCCTGACCTACTCGATGGGCCAGCACCGGCAGTTACCCGAGGGCCTGCGCCAGGTCCACCCGAAGTACCGCACCCCCTACATCGCGATCACGATCTTCGCCGGCGTCGCGATCCTCACCCTGATCCCGGGCAAGACCAACTTCCTCGCGACGCTCTACTCGTTCGGCGCGATGCTCTCCTTCACGATCGCCCACGTCGCGGTGATCCAGCTGCGAAGACGGCAGGGACATCTGGAGCGCACCTGGAAGCCGCCGCTGAACTTCCGCGCCTTCGGCTTCGAGGTGCCGCTGACCGCGGTGCTCGGCGGGATGGGGACCTTCGCCGCCTGGATCGTGGTGATGGCGCTGAACCCGTCGACCCTCTTCGTCGGCCTCGGCTGGATGATCCTCGGGATCGTCGTCTACGTCCTCTACCGCCGCAACCAGGGGCTGCCGCTGACCCGCACGGTGAAGGTGGTGCTGCCGGAGCCGCTCGGGGTCGAGGAGGTCGAGTACCGCTCGGTCCTGGTCGCCTTCGAGGACGACGAAGCGTTCTCCCCGGAGATGGTCGCCACGGCGGTCAAACTCGCCTCCAAACGGCGCCGCGGGATCCACGTGCACGCGATGATGACCGTGCCCACCGACCTGCCGCTCGACGCCGAGCTGCCCGAGGCCGAAGCCGAGGCGCAGAGCCGGATCGAGGAGGCGAAGCTGATCGGCGGCGCCCGCGTCACCGGCCACGTCGCCCGCGTGCGGCCCGGCCAGGCCGGCTACTCGGTCGCCGAGGAGGCCGAGGAGATCAAGGCGGCGGCGATCGTGGTCGGGCTGCGCTACCGCAGCGGCGTGCCGCAGTACGACAAGACGCTGCAGACGATCCTCGGTGAGCGCCCCTGCCGCGTGATCGTCGTCGGCGAACCGCCCGACAGGCCGGTCGGGGCCCCGGTCCGCGCCCTCGCCGAGGCGGCGACGTGAACCGCGACCGCGCCTATCACTCGGCGATCCGCGCCTTCTCGATCGTCTTCTTCGTCGTCGGCCTGGCGCTCCTCGTCGTCACCCTCGCGGGCGGCGGCGGCCCGGGCTCGATCGGCTTCCTGATGGGGATCCTCTTCGTCGCCGTCGGCGTCGGGCGCTACTGGATCGCGAGCCGACAGCTCCGATGAAGCTTCCCCACGCGGCCCGCAAGGGCAGACTGCGGCGCGGCCTCGGCGTGCCCTGGCTCTTCGCCGCCGCCTACTCGGCGGTCGGCTTCTCGATCTACTTCGCCCTCGGCGTGGTCGCCGAGAAAGGCCTCGGCCTGACGCCGCTGATCTTCCTCGTCGCCGGCCTGCTCTTCGGGCTGACGACGCTCTCCTACGTCGAGGGCGGCGCGATGTTCCGCGAGCGCGGCGGCTCCTCGGCCTTCGCCCGCCACGCCTTCAACGAGCTCGTCGCCTTCATCGCCGCCTGGGCGATCCTGCTCGACTACCTGATCGTGATCGCCCTGGCGGCGATCAGCGTGCCGCACTACCTGGTGCCGATCTGGAGCGGCTTCGACGACAAGGGCTCGGAAATCGTCGTCGCCGCGATCGTCATCTTCGGCGCCTGCACGCTGAACATCTTCAACGTCACCGGGCGCGGGCGGCAGCGCTCGCTCGCCTTCCTCGCGCTCGCCGACCTGGCGCTGCAGCTGGCGGTGATCGTCGTCGGCGTGATCGTGGTGATGCACCCCGACCGGCTCACCGAGCAGATCCACCTCTTCAGCCACCCGAGCCTGCGCGACATCATCTACGCGGCGGTCGTCGCGATGCTGGCCTACGCCGGGATCGAGGCCGCCTCCGACCTTGCCCCCGACATCGAAGTGAGCCGCCGCGACCTGAGGCGGGTCGCCTCGCTCGGGGCGGTCGCGGTACCGCTCGTCTACGCCGGGATGGCGGCGATCGCGCTGATGGCCGTGCCGGTGGTGGCGACCCCCGACGGCCCGCAGACCGCGCTCGGCAACCAGTACATCCAGGACCCGGTGCTGGGCGTCGTCTCCGCCTTCCACCCGCACTGGCTCGCCGACATCATGCGCTGGGTGGTGGCGCTGGTCGCCGCGCCGGTCCTCTTCTGGGCGGCGAGCACCTCGATGCTCGGCGTCTCCCGCCACACCTACACGCTGGCGATCAACCGCCAGATCCCAAGCTGGCTGGGCAAACTGCACCGCCGCCGGGCGACGCCCTACGTGGCGATCACGATCTGCGGCCTGATCGCGCTCGGCCTCGTGATCCCGACCAACATCAAGGTGCTGGCCGGTCTCTACGCCTTCGGCGCGACGCTGGCGATCACGATCGCCCACCTCTCGATCATCCGCCTGCGGGTCACCGAACCGGACCGCCCGCGGCCCTTCCGCATCCCCTGGGGCATGGCCTGGGGGCCCGCCGAGCTGCCGATCCCGGCGATGATCGCGGCGCTCGCCAGCTTCTTCGCCTTCCTCAGCGTGCTCGCCTTCCACTCGACCGCGCGCTGGGTCGGGATCGGCTGGATGGCCTTCGGCCTGCTCTTCTACGTCGTCTACCGCAAGTACATCGAGGGGACGTCGCTGACCAGGCGGGTCTCGGTCGGCGAGGCGGCGCTGACCAAGCAGATCCCCGAGGTCGAGTTCTCCAACCTGCTGGTGCCGGTCTTCGGCACCAAGCTCGACGACGACATCGTCGCCACCGCGGGCCGGCTCGCCGCCGCCGAGCGCGAGGACGGGGCGGGGGAGGGCGAGTCGCGGCTCGAGCTCGTCTACGTGATCGAGGTGCCGCTGACCGAGCCGCTCGACGCCGAGCTGCCGCCGGAGCGCGAGGCACAGGCGCAGCGGGCGCTCGAGCGGGCGCGCGAGGTCGGCGAGGAGTACGAGGACGTCGAGGTCTCGACCGAGGTGATCCGCGCCCGCAAAACCGGGGCCGGGATCGTCGAGGCGGCGCGCCGGCTGGGCTCGGAAGCGATCGTGATCGGGGCCGAGCCGCCGAGCCGGATCCGCGGCGGCGGGCGCTTCGGCGGGATCGGGGCGGCGCGCCCGGCCGAGATCGGCGCGGCGACCGAGTACGTGCTGAAAAAAGCCCCCTGCCGGGTGCTGCTGACCGCGCCCCCGGAGCCCGAAGGCGTGCCCGCCGGCGACGTTCCGGGCGACGTCGTGATCGAAGAAGACGACGACCGGGACGCCTAGCGCGGTGCCCTCCGCTCTAGTATCCGCCGCATGTTCATCCTGATCGTCGGCTGTGGGCGCGTCGGCAGTTCCGTGGCGCGGGCGATGCTCCGCGAAGGTCACTCGGTGTCGGCGCTGGACGAGGATCCCGAGTCGCACGCGCGGCTCGAGGTCGGGCTGGAGAAAAGCTGGGAGGACCTGGGCGGCCAGTTCACGGTCGGCGCCGGGCTCGAGGCCGAGGCGCTCGAGGCCGCCGGGATCGACCAGGCCGACGTCTTCATCGCCTCCACCGACGGCGACAACACCAACATCATCATCTCCCAGATCGCCAAACGCCGGTACGGCGTGCCGAACGTGATCGCGCGGGTGCTCGACCCGCTGCGGGCGGAGTGGTACGCGCGCCAGGGACTGCAGACGGTCTGCCCGACCCGGGTCGCGATCGACATGCTGGAGACCGCGGTGCGCGACTCGACCGGGCGCGGCGCCGGCGGGTCCGGGGAAGGCGCCGAGAGCGCCTAGGACGGGGAGGGGGGAGCGCGTGTACATCATCGTCGTCGGCGCGGGCAAGGTCGGTTGGAACCTGGCCCGCGAGCTGCTCGAGAAGGACCACGAGGTGACGCTGATCGAGAGCGATCGGCGCCGTTACCTGACCGTCGAGCAGGAGCTCGAGCACAACGTCTCCTATGGCGACGCCTCCGAGTTGTGGGTGCTGGAGCGGGCCGGCGTGCAGCGGGCCGACATGGTGATCGCGGTCACCGGCGACGACGAGGACAACATGCTGATCTGCCAGGTCGCGCGCGAGAAGTACCTCGTCGACCAGATCATCGCCCGCGTCAACAACCCGCGGAACCGGCAGCACTTCGACCTGCTCGGGATCAAACCGTCGGTCTCGGCGACCGACCTGATCCTGCGCCTGCTCGAGCACGAGGTGCCCGAGTACGGGCTGGTCCACCTGCTCGACCTGCAGGAGGAGCAGCTGGAGATCATCGAGATGCTGCTCGGCAAGGATTCGGGCGTGACCGGGCGGCGGGTCGGTGACCTGCACATGCCCGAAGGCTCGCTGCTGATCTCGGTGCTGCGCGCGGGCAAAGGCTTCGTCCCCAACGCCGACACGGTGCTGGAGGAGGGCGACGAGGTGCTCGCCGTGCTCGACCCGGGCAAGGAGGACGAGTTGAAGGTCCTGTTCGGACCGGCCGGCGACGACGGGATCGCCGGTGGCTGACCGGGAGGTCGACTTCCTGCTCGTCGGCGGTGGGCTGGCCGGCGCGAGCTGCGCGGCGGAGCTACGCAGGCAGGGCGCCGAGGGCTCGATCCTGCTGGTCGGCCGGGAGCCCGAGCCGCCCTACGAACGGCCGCCGCTCTCGAAGGAGTACCTGCGCGGGGAGGCCTCGCGCGCCGACGCCTACGTCAACGACCCGACCTGGTACGAGGAGAACGACGTCGAGCTGGCGACCGGGAAGAACGTGATGTCGATCGACGCCGAGGCGCGGACGGCGAAGGTCCAGGGCGGCGAGGAGGTCGCCTTCGGCCAGGCGCTGCTGGCGACGGGCGCGATGGTGAACATCCTGCGGATCGAGGGCGCCGAGAACGAGGGCATCCACTACCTGCGCGCCTACGGCAACGCCGACGCGATCCGCGCCGACGCCGAGAAGGCCGGGCGGGCGGTGTTGGTCGGTGGCAGCTACATCGCCGCCGAGGTGGCGGCCTCGCTGGCGGCCCGGGGCACGGACTGCACGATGGTCGGGCTGGAGGAGGTGGCGCTCTCGCGCACCTTCGGCGACGATGCCGGGCGCTTCTTCCAGGAAGGCCTCGAAGCGCACGGGGTGACCTTCGTCGGCGGCGAGTCGGTGAGCGCCTTCGAGGGCGACGGCCGGGTCTCGGCGGTGCTGACCGAGAGCGGCAAGGCGTTCGAGTGCGACCTGGTCGTCGTCGGCGCGGGCGTGCGGCCCGACATGATGTCGGCCCAGCGGGCCGGGCTGGAGTGCGGCGACGGGATCATCTGCGACTCCAAGCTCCGGACCTCGGCGCCGGGGATCTACGCGGCCGGCGACGCCTGCAGCTATGACAGCGTCGTCCACGGCCGGCGGATCCGGGTCGAGCACTGGGACGTGGCGATGCAGCAGGGCATGCACGCGGCGAAGAACATGCTCGGCGCGGACGCCGATTACGACGTGGTCCCGTACTTCTTCAGCGATCTCGGCGACTGGGCGAGCCTCGAGTACGTCGGCCCGGCGGCCGACTGGGACGAGGAGATCTGGCGCGGCTCACGGGCCGACGGCGAGTTCTCGGTCTGGTACCTGAAGGGCGGCAAGGTCGCCGGATGCCTCAGCGTGGGGCGCTCCGAAGACCTCGCCGAAGCCCGGCGGCTGCTCGCCGACGGGGTCGACGTGGCGGGCACGAAGGACCGGATCGCCGACGCCGACGCCGATCTATCCGCGCTCTAGTTATCCTCCTAGGCCGCGTTGCGCCCTGGTGTAATGGCAGCACGCCTCGCTCTGGACGAGGTAGTCGGGGTTCGAGTCCCTGGGGCGCAGTAGTCCGAAGCCGCTGCTAGCTTCGGTGTTTCCCATGCGTTGCCGGCATCTCGTCCTCGCGCCCCTGGCGCTGATCTTCGTTGCCCTCGTGGTCGTGGGCTGCGGCGGCGGCGGTGGCGCGAGCACGACGACCACGGCGAAGAAGAAGCCGGCGGCGCCAAAGCTCTCGAAGGCCGGTTTCATCAGTCAGGGTGACGCGATCTGCGGCGAGGTGAACACGGCGATCGGCTCGGCCGAAAGCTCGGCGGCGGAATCGTCGACCCAGACGACCCAGATCGCCAACCTCTACACGGGCATGGTCGAGAGCATCCAGCGGCTCGGGCAGCCGAGCGAGAAGGCGGGGTACTCCGAATTCATGGGGGCCGCCGAAAAGCTGGCGATGGTCGAGGGCGACCTCAAGAAAGCCGCCGAGGAAGAAGATCTGGTGGCGGAGGAAGAAGCGGCCCAGGAAGCTGTCCCGGCGGTCGAAGAATTCCAACAGCAGGCGGCGGTCTACGGCTTCGAAGATTGCGCCGAAGGCCCGCACGCCCCCGAACGGAGTCCCGAAGCCTCGACCGGCGAAGAATCCGAAAGCGTCGAAGAACCGGGCGGCGTCGAATCCCCGCCCGAAGAAGAAGTCGCCCCCGAAGAAGAATTCATCCCGGAAGAAGAAGCGGCTCCCGAAGAAGAATTCGTGCCGGAAACGGGCGGCGCCGGCGGCGAAGTCGAAGAAGTGGCACCGGAAGCGGTGGCGCCGGAAGAACGCAACGAATCCGGAGGGATCGGGCCGGGCTGAGGGCGGGGTGCGGCGCCCGGCGCCGTGGTTCGGGCCGGGGCGGCCGTCCGAGTTGCGCCCCGGGCGTCTCGTGGCGGCCCTGGCAGGTTGCCCGCTTGCCACGAGACGCCCGGGACGTGAGGGTCCCGTGGGGAAGGCGTCGCAGGGACGGGAGGAACTCCGGACTTCCGTCACCCTTCTGCCAGGAACGTCACGGGTTCACATCAGGGGGAGGGACGTCCGTGCACTTGTGCCCCCTATGGGCGGTACAAGTGCACGAACGTCGTGGGCGTGATGTGGAAGCGAGACGGGACCGTGACCTTCCATGGGTCTTCGTCACGGACCCTGCGCTTCTTCCCTGCGACACGCGCGCTCCTTCCCTGCCACATGCACCCGACCAGGCGGCGCTCGCCACGGGCCTCCTCACTCCCCACAGACCCGGCCATCTCGGTGGCGGCCTCAGCCTGCCCGGGTCGCCACCGAGATGGCCGGGCGCAACTCGGACGGCCGCTGCGCCCCGGCCCGCGACCCCCCGGGCGCCGGTTTGCCCCGGCCTCGCTCTCTGTCCCCTACGCCACCGCGTTCTCCTCCCACGCCCCGTACAACCTCGCGTACACGCCGCCCGCGGCGATCAGCTCGTCGTGGGTTCCCTGCTCGACGATCTTGCCGTGTTCGAGCACGACGATCTTGCCGGCGCGGCGGATCGTGGAGAGGCGGTGGGCGATCACGATCGCGGTGCGGCCGTGGAGGAGGCGTTCGAGACCTCGCTCGATCGTTTTCTCGGTGCGGACGTCGACGTTGGAGGTCGCCTCGTCGAGGATCAGGATGCGCGGTTCGGCGAGGAGGGCGCGGGCGAAGGCGACGAGTTGGCGCTGGCCCGCCGAGAGCTGGACGCCGCGCTCGCCGACCTGGGTCTCGATCCCATCGGGCAGGCCGTTGACGAAGTCGGTCGCGCCGACCGTGGCGATCGCCTCCTCGATCTCCTCGAGGCTCGCCTCGGGCCGCCCGAAGGCGACGTTTTCGCGGACGCTGCCGCTGAACAGGAAGCCCTCCTGCGGCACGATCCCGAGCTGGCGCCGCAGCGCCTTCTGCTGCACGCCCCTGAGGTCATGGCCATCGACCAGCACCCGTCCTTTCTGCGGGTCGTAGAAACGCGCGACGAGCTTGGCGAAGGTCGACTTGCCGGCCCCGGTCGCGCCGACCAGCGCCAGCGTCTGCCCCGGCGGCACGTGCAGGTCGACGCCCTCGAGCACCCACTCTTCCGCGGGCACCCTGGCCGGGTCGCGCTCCTCCGAGTAGGAGAACCAGACGTCGTCGAGCTCGATCTCGCCGCGGATCCGCCCGGGGTCGATCGCCCCCGGCGCGTCGACCATGTCGGGCTCGGTCTCGAGCAGGTCGAAGATCTTGTCGAGCGCCGCCATCCCCTGCTGGTAGGTCGTGTACAGCTGGGAGAGTTCCTGGATCGGTTCGAAGAAGGTCGTCAGGTAGCCGACGAAGGAGACGATGATGCCGATTTCGATCGCCCCGTTGATCGCCTGCGAGCCGCCGTAGAGGAGGATCACCGAGGTGCCGATCGCGGCCAGCAGTTCGACCGCCGGGAAGTAGGCCGCGTTGAGGTAGACCGTCCGCATGTTGACCTCGCGGTTGGCTTCGTTCAGGGCGGTCAGCTCATCGACGTGGCGCGGCTCCTGGCCGAAGCTGCGCACCACCCGCACGCCGCTGAGGCTCTCCTGCAGGTAGGCGGTCACCGCCGCGATCCGCTCGCGCGTCGCCCGGTAGGCACCGGCGGAGACGATGCGGAAGATGACGCTCGCGATCGCCAGCAGCGGGAAGGTGAGGAAGGTGATCAGCGCCAGCTTCAGGTCGAGCAGCAGGAGGACGACGATCACCCCGACCAGGGTCAACGTGCTGGAGAAGATCGTCACCACGCCGTCGGTGACCAGCTGTTGCAGCGCTTCGACGTCGTTGGTCATCCGCGAGATCAACACCCCCGGGCTGTTGCGGGTGAAGAAGCCGATCGACATCCCCTGGATGTGAACGAAGATGCGCTCGCGCAGGTCCTGCAGGGCGCGGGTACCGACCCAGCCGACCAGGTAGGTCTCGACGTAGGTGCCGGCCGCGTAGAGGATCGAGACGCCGATGAAGGCGGCGACGATCCAGTCGAGCGCGCTCAGGTCGCCGGCCCGGATGCCCGCGTCGATCGCCCGCCCGGCGAGGAACGGCGGCGCCAGGCCGGCGCCGGTCTCGATCAGCAGCGCGACCAACATCAAGGCCATGCGGCCGCGGTAGGGCCTCAGCAGCCCGACCAGCCAGCGCACCTTGCGGCCGCGCTGGTCCTGGCCGCGGACGAGGCGCCAGAGCGACGCGAAGAGCAGCGCGACGTTGCGGAGCGGGTTTTCGCCACGCTCCGCCGCGGCCACGCGCCGTTCGCGCGCCGACGGCTCGCCCTCGCGCCGCCGCCTCACAGCCGCGCCATCTCCTCGCGGTCCTCGAGGTCACGCTGCAGGAACACCGAGTCGGCCAGCCCGTGGTCGGCGATCTCGCGGTAGAAGCCGCAGCCCTCCATCAGCTCCTCGTGGGTGCCGCGGTCGACGACTTCGCCGTGGTCGAGGACGATGATCTCGTCGGCCAGCGAGACGGTCGAGAGCCGGTGGGCGATGATGAACGTCGTCCGCCCGGCCATCGCCTCGCGCAGGCCGCCTTTGATCGCCGCCTCGGTGGTCGCGTCGACCGAGGAGGTGGCGTCGTCGAGGATCAGGATGCGCGGGTCGGCGAGCAGCGCGCGGGCGATCGCCACCCGCTGGCGCTGGCCGCCCGACAGCGTCAGCCCGCGCTCGCCGACGCGGGTGTCGTAGCCGTCGGGCAGTTCGCGGATGAAGGAGTCCGCCTGGGCGAGGCGCGCCGCCGCTTCGACCTCCGCGCGGCTCGCCGACCCGCGCGCGTAGGCGATGTTGTCGGCGACGCTGGCGGTGAACAGGAAGCTGTCATCGGCGACGAAGGCGATCTCCGAGCGCAGCTGGGCGAGGTCGACGTCGCGAACGTCGACGCCGTCGACCAGCACCTCGCCCGCGCTCGGGTCGTAGAGGCGGGCGATCAACGCGACCAGGCTCGTCTTGCCCGAGCCCGAAGGCCCGACCAGCGCCACCGTCTGGCCCGCGTCGACCGCGAGCGAGACGTCGTGCAGGGCCGGCACCGACTCGCCTTCGGCGCCGGCGACGGGGGCGTAGCGCAGGGTCACCCCGCGCAGCTCGACCCGGCCACCGCCGTCGGCCGGCAGCGGGGTCGGGTGGGCCGGGCTCTGGATCCGCGGTTCGCGGTCGATGATCTCGAACATCCGGTTGCCGGAGGCGATCGCGCGCTGCGCCATCGCCATCGCCACGCCGAGCATCCGCAGCGGCCCCGCCAGCATCACCAGGTAGATGTAGAACGCGGTGAAGTTGCCGAGTCTGAGGTTGCCGTCGATCACCATGCGGCCGCCGACCAGCAGGATCAGCGCGATCCCGAGCTGCGGCAGCAGCCCGATCAGCGGCGAGAAGAAGGCCTGCAGGCGGGTCGAGTAGATCGACTGGTCGAAGACCCGCTTGACCGCCCGCTGGAAGCGGTGGAGCTGGAATTCCTCCCGCGCGAACGCCTTCACGATGCGGATCCCGGAGACGTTCTCCTCGGCCTCGGCGGTCAGTTCGCCGACCCGCTGGGCGACCTCCTGGACGGCGGGCCGCGAGATCCGGTTGTAGCGCGAGGCGATCCAGATGACGAACGGCGCCGGGATCAGCGCCAAGGCCGCCAGCAGCGGGTTGATGATGAACATCACGATCGAGGCGAGGACGATCGTCAGCAGGTTCTGGGTGATGAAGACGAGGCCGTAGCCGAGGAAGAAGCGGATCGCGGAGAGGTCGACCGTCGCCCGCGACATCAGCTGGCCGGTCTGCTGGCTGTCGAAGAAGCCGAGCTCGAGCTTCTGCAGGTGGGCGTAGAACATCTGCCGCAGGTCGAATTCGACCGCCAGCGAGACTTTGCCCGCGACCAGCCGGCGGACCACGGTGAGGCCCATGCGCAGGATCGCGGCGCCGAGGATCGCCAGCGCGAGCGGGAGCAGGTCGGGCTTGTCG
>DASZUH010000194.1:0-1834 GCA_035547715.1 Solirubrobacterales bacterium | reverse complement strand
GGGCGCTTCTCGGCGCTCGCCCTGGCGATGGTCGCCCTGATCATGGCCACCGGCCTGATCCAGGCCTACGTCTACGTCCGCCACCCGGCCGACCTGCTCTCGACCGGCTACGGGCGCGCCGTCCTCGCCAAGTTCCTGCTGCTGCTCGCGGTGATCGCGATCGCTGCCTACAACCGCCAGACCGTGATGCCGCGGCTGCGCCGGATCGCCGCGGAGGGCGGGTCGCCCGGCCTGCCCGGCGTGCTGCTCCGCCGCGCCCTGCGGGGCGAGGTCGCGCTGCTCGCCGTCGTGATCGGGGTCACCGCCGCCCTGGCCAGCTACGCGCCGCCGGTCTCGGCCCAATCCGGCCCGTTCTCGACCACCACCGAAGTCGGCCCGACGACGCTCGAGATGGATGTCGACCCGGCCCGCGTCGGCGCCAACCAGATCCACGTCTACTTCTTCGACGCGAAGACCGGCGCCCCGTACAGGGCGGGGAAGGAACTGACCGTCACCGCGACGCTGCCCGACAAGCAGATCGGGCCGCTGCCGCTGACCGTGCAGAGTGCCGGCCTCGGCCACTACATCGTCCAGAGCGCGCTCCTGAACGCGCCCGGCGACTGGGAGCTCGGCCTCGCCCTCCGCGTCTCGGAATTCGAACAGTTCGAAACCGAAGTGGAGGTCCCGGTCGGGTGACCGTCCTCTTCTACGCGCTCCCGGCGCTGGCGCTGCTCGCCGCGCTGGCTCTCGGCCACTACCCGGGCGAGCAGCTGCGCCTCCGCCTCGCCGCCGTGGCCCGGCGGCCGCGCCGCCGCACCGCCGCGATCCCGCCGCCTCGCCACCTGCTCTTCGTCCGCCATCGGCTGCCGCGCGGCGGCGCCCTGCTCGGCGCCGGCCTCGCGGGCCGCGCGCCGCCCTCGGGCCGGGCGCGCCCCCTCTGCGGCGCCCACCGATGGCAAACGCGAAGAAAGGATTCAGATGAAAGCCAGAAAGCTGGTTCCGGCCGCGCTGCTCGCGCTCGGCCTGCTCGCCCCCGCGGCGGCGCAGGCCCACGTGACCCTGCAGCCGAACGAAGCCCCCGAAGGCGCCTACACGGTGCTCGACGTGCGGGTGCCGAACGAGAGCGATCACTCGAACACGACCAAGGTCGCGGTCCAGTTCCCGGAAGGGTTCGGCGACGTCTCCTATCAGGCGGTCCCCGGCTGGAACGTCGAAGTCATCCACGAGAAGCTGAAGAAGCCGATCCAGACCGATGACGGCCCCGTCACCGAAGGCGTCAAAGAGGTCATCTTCAGCGGCGGCAAGCTGGCCCCGGGACAGTTCCAGGACTTTCCGCTGTCGGTCCAGATCCCCGGCAAGGCCGGCGAAGAGCTGACCTTCAAGGCGGTGCAGACCTACGAAGACGAAGTCGTCCGCTGGATCGGGGCGCCGGAAACCGAACACCCGGCCCCGCAGGTGCTGGTCCTGCCGCCGAAAGAACCGGGACAGTCGACGGCCGTCGCGCAGACGGGCGGCGGCGAAGCGACGCCCGCGGCGGCCACGGGTGAATCGAGCGACTCCGGTGGCTCGGGCGACAAGGGCCTCGCGATCGCGGCGCTGATCGTCGCCGTGATCGCGGCGCTGATCGCCGGCGGCGCGGTGTTCCGCTCGCGCCGGATGCCCGCGTGACGTTCGATCGTCCGCTGTGGAGCGAAGGTGGCGGATATCGCCCCCGTCGCTCCACGCCCTACGGTAGCCCCGGGTCGAAGCTGACCGACCAGACGCTCATGCCCGCTTCGGGGCGCAGCGCGACCGTGTGGGCGCCGTGACGCTCGTGGGTCGCCAGTTCGTAGAGGCCGGGGCCGGTCACCTCGAC
>DASZUH010000193.1:0-7452 GCA_035547715.1 Solirubrobacterales bacterium | reverse complement strand
CGCGGCCGTCCCGTCCACGACCCTGGCGGGCTGTGGCCGTGGCCGGGACGGCCGAGGGTGCGGGAAGAGGTCAAGGGTCCGTGCGTCCCGGGGGGCAGAGAGGCGCAGCATCCGCCACGAACGTCAAGGGTCCGTGACACCCCTCATGTTGATGGGCCGAAAAGCGCTGATATAGAGCGCTTTTCGGCCCATCAACGTGGCGTGGGCGCGGGACGGTGACGGGAGCGTGGAGTTCGTCGCGTCCCCGTGATGACTTCCCTGCGGGATCGCTCGCCGGCGGCCCGCGGCGCGTCGGAGCCGGGCGCTCTGTCCGAACAGGCCCGGGGCGTGCAGGTTCCGTCACGAAGACCCATGGAACGTCACGGTCCCTCCCCACTTCCTCACGCATCGCCCGGGTGCGCTCGTCGCTTGTAGCCGTATACGGCCACAAGCGACGAACGCACCCTCCCGACCCGGGGCGAAGGTGACCAAAGGCATGAGGAACGGTGACGGCCCGCCCGGGAAGGCCCGGAGGTGCGGATGCCGTCACGAAGACGCCCGGAACGTCACGGTCCGTCCCGACTTCCTCGGCGACCCCGACCGCGTGGTCGACCTAACCCACCCATGGCGCCGGTTAGGTCGACCGCGCCCTCCCGCAGGTCGGTCCAGGTGACGGAAGCCATGAGGATCCGTGACGAACCAGGCGGGACCGTGACGGAAGCGTGGAGTTCCTCCCGTCCCCCGGGAACCACGCCCGTCGGTGGTCGGCGGCCCGCCGGCGCAGATCCCGTGACGGGGCCCATGGAACGTCACGGTTCCTCCCGTCCTCCACAGGCGTCCCGGTCCTCCGTTCGCTGCTTCTACCGCATAGCGGTACAAACAGCGAACGGAGGGATCGGGACCCGGATCCAGGTGACCGAAGTCATGAGGATCCGTGACGAACCGGGCGGGACCGTGACGGAAGCCCGCAACTCCTCCCGTCCCTGTGCCCGCTTCCCCACGGAACCCGCACGTCCCGGGCGTCTCGTGGCAAGCGGGCAACCTGCCAGGGCCGCCACGAGACGCCCGGGACGCGCCGCGGACGGCCGCCGCGGACGGTCCCCGCGCCCGCGAACCGCCGCGCCTCGAACCCACCGACCGGATGGCGCGCCCTGCCTACCCGCGGCGGGATCGCCCGCCTACCCGGTCAGCTCACCCGCGAATTCGCGCAGGGCGCTCGTGTGGGCGTCGACGTCGGCGGCGGTCGTCGCCGGGGACATCAGGGCCATCATGTGGAACGGGGTCATCAGGATCCCGCGGTTCAGCATGTAGAGGTGGAGGAGGGCGTCGAGGGGGGTGTCGAAGGCCGCGTGCGCCTCGCCGCCGTTCTTGAACGGGGTCGGGCTGAACATGTACTCGATCCGGCAGCCGAGCCGGGTCGCCTGCCAGCCGAGGCCGAACTCGGCGATCACCTCGCGGCAGCCTGCCTGGAAGCGCTCGCCGAGGGCGATCATCCGCTCGAAGGCCTCCTCGGTCAATACCTCGGCGAGCGTCGCCCGCGCCGCCGCCAGCGAGAGCGCGTTGCCGGCCAGCGTGCCGCCGACGCCGCCGACATCGGCGGCGTCCCAGATCGTCTTCGCCACCACCCGCTCGGCGACCGCGTCGGTCATCCCGTAGGCCCCGATCGGCACCCCGCCGGCGATCGCCTTGCCGATCGTCATCAGGTCCGGTTCGAGCCCCTCGGCCCGCGTGTACCCGCCCGGACCGCAGCAGAGCGTGTGCGTCTCGTCGATGATCAGGAGCGTCCCCGCCGCCCGGGTCAGCTCCCGCATCCGCGCGTGGAAGCCGTCCTCGGCGAGGACGATGCCGACGTTGGTCAGCGCCGGCTCGGCCAGCACGCAGGCGACGTCGCCGTGGGCGAGCTCGCGCGCGAGCGCCTCGGCGTCGTTCCACTCGACCACCCGCGTCGTCTCGGCGAGCGGCACCGGCGGCCCGACGTTGCCGAGCCGCGCGACCACCTCGCCGGCCGCGCCCAGCTCGGCGAAGCTCTCGTCGACCGACCCGTGGTAGCAGTGGTTGAAGACGAGGATTTTTGGCCGCCCCGTGATTGCCCGGCAGAGCCGCAGCGCGAAGCGGTTCGCGTCGGTCGCGGTGAGGCTGAACTGCCAGTGGGCGAGGCCGAAGCGGCGCGTCATCTCGGCGCCGAGCGGCCCGGCGTCCTCGCTCGGCAGCATCGTCGTGATCCCGCGCGCCATCCGCGCCCCCGCCGCGGCGACGGTCGGGGCGGGGGAGTGGCCCGCCATCGCGCCGGTGTCGCCGAGGCAGAAGTCGACGTAGGAATTCCCGTCGACGTCGGTCAGGCGCGCGCCCGCGGCGCTCTCGAAGACGACCGGGAACGCGCCCGGCCAGCGCGTCATCCAGTTCATCGGCACGCCGGAGAGCAGGACCTCCCTGGCGGCGTCGCGCAGCTCCCCCGAGCGCGGGTGCGAGACCGCGAAGCGCTCCCGCTCACGGTCGGTCAGCGCGGCGACGCGGGCGCTCGTCGTCTCTGCGGTCATGCGGTGTCCCTCCGTTCCCTCGGTCTTCCTCGTGCATCTTCGCCGGTTTGTGGTGTTCACATCTCATTCGCATCTCATCCACCTCTCACTCCACATAATCGTCCGGTCGAAGAACCCTTTCCCACCCCGGAGCGATCAAATGGCGAACCTGAAGCACCCCTCGGATCCCGATCCCGATCCCGAGCCCGCCGCGGCACGGCGGCTGATGTCCCGGCGGGAGACGATCGCCGGCGCGGCGAAGCTGGTCGCCGGTCTCGGTATCGGGGCGCAGGTGATGGCGGCGACCGGCGCCGACGACGCGATGGCCAGGCAGGTCCGCCACGTCGCCCGCCGCGCCGGCAAATCCGGCTACGGCCCGCTGGTCAACCACACCGGCGAAATGTCGCTGCCCGAGGGCTTCCACTACGTCCACTTCGGTGACGCCTTCACGCCGATGAGTGACGGCTTCCTCACGCCTCCGTGCCACGATGGCACCACGGTCTTCCCCGCGGGCAGGGGCGTCGTGCGGATGATCCGCAACCACGAGGGCTACGGTCAGGGCAAGACCCGCGGCGGCAGCTTCCACGCCTACGACCGGGTCGCCCGCGGCGGCGTCACCTCCTCGCTCTTCGACACCGACAAGGGCGAACTGATCGAAAGCGGCATCGTCCTCAACGGCACCCACGAAAACTGCAACGGCGGCCACACGCCGTGGGGCTCCTGGCTCTCCTGCGAGGAGAACACCGAAGGCCCGACGCAGGGCTTCGAGAAGCCGCACGGCTACGTCTTCGAGGTCCCCCACGACGCCAGGCGCGCGGTCGAGCCGGTGCCGATCAAGGCGATGGGGCGGATGGAGCACGAGGCGGCGGCGATCGACCCGCGCAGCGGCATCGTCTACCTGACCGAGGACAACGGCGACCCCGCCGACGGCTTCTACCGCTACCTGCCCGACGACACCCGCCGGCTGCACAAGGGCGGCGTGCTGCAGATGCTCGCGGTCGAGGGCCACTCGCGGTACGACACCACCCACGGCCAGACGGTCGGCAGGAAGCTCCACTGCGAATGGGTGACGATCGACGACGTCGACCCGCCCGAGGCGGAGACCGAACCGGCCGCCGTCTGGCGCCAGGGCCGCGCCAAGGGCGCCGCCCAGTTCATCGGCGTCGAGGGCTGCCACTGGGCCAAGGGCTCGGTGTACTTCGTCGCCTCCGAAGGCGGCGACGCCGAAGAGGGCCAGATCTGGCGCTACACCCCGCACGGGCACGAGCACGGCACGCTGGTCCTGCTCTACGAGTCGACGAGCGAAAAGGTGCTCGACGAACCCGACACGATCACGGTCAGCCCGCGCGGCGGCGTCCTGATCTGCGAGGACGGCAACGGCGAGGACGAAGCCGGCGGCGACAACTACCTGCGGATCCTCAGCCCGGCCGGCGAGCTGGAAACGTTCGCCCGCAACGACACGCCGCTCGACCTCCATCGCTGGGAGGAAAACAAGCCCGGCGTGATCGGCCGCAGCGAGTGGTCGGGCTCGACCTACTCGCCCGATGGCAGGTGGCTCTTCGTCCACATCCAGTACCCGGGCCGGACCTTCGCGATCACCGGCCCGTGGGAGAAGGGCTGGGGCTGACGGGTCGACCTGGGGGCCGAGAGGTCGACCGGGGCGTTTGTCTAGGGTGACGGCATGAGCCCCGATCTCACCCTTTCCGGAACCGTGGCCCTTGTCACCGGCGCGTCCAGCGGCATCGGCGAGGCGACCGCCAGACGGCTCGCCGCCGAAGGCGCGGCCGTCGCCGTCGCGGCGCGCCGCTTCGACCGCCTCGAGCGCCTGGTCGAGGAGATCGACGACGCCGGCGGCAAGGCGCTCGCGATCGAGTCCGACATCACCGACCGCGCCGCCGCCGAGGCGCTGGTCGAGCGCACCGTCAAGGAGCTCGGACGCCTCGACATCGTCGTCAACAACGCCGGCGTGATGCTGCTCGGCCCGGCGCTCGACGCCGACGTCGAGGAATGGGACCGCATGGTCGACCTCAACGTCAAAGGGCTCCTCTACGTCGCCAAGGCGGCGCTCCCGCACCTGCTGAAGTTCGCCGAGGAAGGGCCGCGGATGGTCACCGACCTGGTCAACGTCTCCTCCGTCGCGGGGCGGCGGGCGCGCGAGAACAGCGCCGCCTACAACGCGACCAAGTTCGGCGTCGGCGCCTTCTCCGAGGCGCTGCGCCAGGAGCTCACCGAGCGCCACGTGCGCGTCTCGCTGGTCGAGCCGGGCGCCGTCATCACCGAGCTCGCGAGCCACAACCGGCCCGAGGTCCAGGAGGAAATGAAAGGGCGCTTCGGCAGCATCGAACGGCTCGAAGCGGTCGACATCGCCGACGCGATCTCCTACATCGTCACCCGGCCCCGCCACGTCGCGATCAACGAGATCCTGGTCCGGCCGACCGAGCAGAAGAACTAGCGAAACCCGCTCCGATACCCGCCGCGGCGGGCGCCCACACCGGCCCTCGAAAGCCGGTTGGATCTCACACTTTTTTCACATTCGGCCCACCTGGGGGCGCTCAGATACGGGGAGTGTCCGCCGGAGACATCATCGTCGCCCTGGTCGTCGCCGCGGGGGTCAGCTTCGACTTCACCAACGGCTTCCACGACACCGCCAACGCGATGGCGACGACGATCGCGACCGGTGCGCTGCCGCCCAAGGTCGCCGTCGGCATCGCCGCCGTGCTCAACTTCGTCGGCGCCTTCATCTCGCTCTCGGTCGCCGCGACCGTCGCCGAAGGGATCGTCGAAGCGACCGCGATCACGCCGATCATCGTGCTCGGCGGGCTGATCGGGGCGATCAGCTGGAACCTCGCGACCTGGTGGTTCGGGATCCCGTCCTCGTCCTCGCACGCGCTGATCGGCGGCGTGATCGGGGCGACGCTGGTCGGCTCGGGCTCCGGCGCGATCGAGATCGAAGGGCTGATCTCGAAGGTGATCCTGCCCGCGGCGATCTCGCCGATCCTCGCCGGCCTGCTCGCCGCGATCGGGGTCACGGTCATCTACCTGCTGATCCGCCAGTTCCGGGAGGACAAGGCCGAACGCGAGTTCCGCTGGCTGCAGGTCGCCTCCTCGTCGATGGTCGCGCTCGCGCACGGCACCAACGACGCGCAGAAGACGATGGGCGTGATCTCGCTGGCGCTGATCGCCAACGGCTCGATCCAGGGCGGGGCGAACTTCGACGTGCCGACCTGGGTGGTGGTGATCTGCGCGAGCGCGATCGCCCTCGGCACCTACTCGGGCGGCTGGCGGATCATCAAGACGCTCGGCACCAAAGTGGTCGAGGTGCGCCCGCCGCAGGGCTTCGGCTCGGAGGCGATCGCGGCGACCGTGATCCTCGCCTCCTCCCACGTCGGCTACCCGCTGTCGACGACGCAGGTGGTCAGCGGCGCGGTCTGCGGCTCCGGCGTCGGCCGGCCGGGCGCGCAGGTCAACTGGCGGGTGGCGCGCAACATCGTCGCCGGCTGGCTCCTGACCCTGCCCGCCGCGGCCGCCACCTCGGCGGCCGTCTTCGCGATCATCGAACTGCTCGGCGGGTCGGCCTTCGGCGCGATCGTCGCCGTCGTCATCCTCGCGATCGGCTGCTTCCTGCTCTGGGGCGCCAACCGCCGCCACTCGGTCCAGCCGGACGAGGCGATCTCCGAGAACCCGGTCTTCGGCCCCGAGGCCGAAGCGGAGCCCGCCGCCGCGTGAGCCCGTTCGCCGAGATCGTCGAAGTCGCACCACTGCTGGAAGCGATCTGGACGTCCGCCGCCTTCGGGCTCGGCGTGCTGGTCGTCGCCGGGATCGGGGTCAGCGCCTCGCTGCGGGCGGCCGACCGGCGCGGCGAGCACCACGAGGGAGCCTTCGCCTCCTACGGCGTCGTCACCGTCCTCTGCGCGCTGGTCCTGGTCGGCGCGGCCGTCCTCGGCATCTGGGCGATGACCCGGTGAGGGCGACGCGATGACCCCGGACAACCCTTTCGACACCGGCAGGCCGCGGCCGATCGCGACCGTCCTCGACGCGCTGCGGGCGCGGGTCGACGCCGAGCGCTTCGACGCCGTCGTCCTCTGGCTCGAGGCGGTGGCGGCGGATCTCGGCTACGGCGACGTCCGGCCGCTGCCCGGCGCGGTCGCCTGGATCCGCGAACTACGCGGGGCGGGGAAGAAGATCGGCCTCGCGGCGAGCGGCGAACGGGCGCGCGCGGCGCTCGAGCTGGCCGGCGTGGCCGACCTCTTCGACGCGATCGTGACCGGCCCGCGCAACACCGGGACGCTCGAGCAGGTGACCGCGGAGGTCGGCGTCGAGGCGGGCGACGCGATCCTCGTCGACGTCGCCCCGGCCGGCATCCAGGCGGGCCGCGAGGCCGGCTTCGACCTCCTGATCGGCGTCGCCCGCAACCTCGGGACGCCGGAGGACCTGCGCCAGGCAGGCGCCGACATGGTCGTCGCCGACCTGCAGGAGCTGCTCGGCTCGGCGAAGGGTCTGGACCGGTAGCTGATCGGCGGGGGGGGGGGTCCGGGGTGGTGCGTCCCGGAAGGCGCGGTGCTCGCGGCCGCGGCGGCCGTCCGAGGTGCGTCCCGGGCGTCTCGTGGCGGCCCTGGCAGGTTGCCCGCTTGCCACGAGACGCCCGGGACGTGGGGGTTCCGTGGGGAAGGGGGCACAGGGACGGGAGGAACTCCACGCTCCCGTCACGGTTCCGCCCGGTTCGTCACGGATCTTCATGCCTTCGGTCACCCGGAGAGGGGCGCCCGGAGGGCGCGGTCGACCTGACCGGCGCCATGGGTGGGTTAGGTCGACCGCGTGGTCCGGATCGTCGAGGAAGACGGGACGGACCGTGACGTTTCGGGCCTCTTCGTGACGGCGATCGCAGTTCCACGCCTTCTCGGGCGGGCGGTCGGGGTCCGAGACCCCTCCGGTCGTCGCTTGTTCGGGTATGCCGAAC
>DASZUH010000192.1:0-6834 GCA_035547715.1 Solirubrobacterales bacterium | reverse complement strand
GTTTCGGTCCCTATGGGACCGAAACTCGACACGCGTGCTCGGGCTGGCGACCCTTCGGGCGCGAGACGCATGAGGACCCGTGACGTTTCCGGCAGAACCGTGACGGAAGGGCGGAGTTCCTCCCGTCCCTGTGCCTCCTTTCCCACGGACCCCTCACGCCCGCGCCCGCCCCTCGGGGCGAACGCCTACCTACCGGTGAACTCGGGCTTCTCGCCGGAGAAGAAGGCCTTGATGCCGGTGCGGGCGTCCTCGGTGGCGATACCGTCGGCGATGCCGTGGCGCTCCAGCTGGAGGTGGTCGGCGATGCCGTTCTCGAGGCTCACGCCGACGAGGCGTTTGGCCATCTTCACGTAGTGGGGCGCCAGCTTCGCCAGCTTGGCGGCGCGCTCCTTCGCGCGGTCCATCAGCTCCTCGCCGGGGACGATCTCGGTGACCAGGCCCATCTCCAGCGCCTTCGCGGCGGGGAGGTTCGGGTCTTCGAGGAGCAGCTCGATCGCCTTCGCCGGCCCGACCACACGGGGGAGGAAGTAGGTCATGCCGCCGTCGGGTGAGAGGCCGACGCGGCCGTAGGCGGGGGCGAAGAAGGCGCTCTCGGCCGCGATGCGGATGTCGCAGGCGAGCGCCAGGGAGAAGCCCGCGCCCGCGGCGGGGCCGTTGACGGCGGCGATGACCGGGACCGGGATCCGGCGCAGGTCGATGATGCCCTGGTGCATCACCTCGGCCCCGCGGCGGACGTCGGCGGAGATGTCGAAGCCCGCCTCGTCGATCCCTTTCCGGAACCAGTTGATGTCGCCGCCGGCGCAGAACGCCGGCCCCGCGCCGGTGACGATCAGGGCGCGGATCGGCGCCGTGTCGGCCAGCCACCCGGTCGCGACGACCAGCTCGCCGATCAGTTCCGGGCTCATCGCGTTGAAGGCATCGGGCCGGTTCAGGGTCAACGTCGCGACGTCCCCCTCGACCTCGATCGACATCGTCCCCAGCTGTGGCGGCGTGCTCATCAGTCTCCTCCCGATCTCCCTGTCTGGCCTGTGCTTCCGAGCTTTTCTGCCATATATGGCAGAAAAGCTCGGAAGCTGCGTTGGGCGGGAGCCTACTCTTTGGAGTGATGGCCACTGACGCGAAAACGCGCGCCGAACGGATCGCGGAGCAGCGGCGCCGGCTGCCCGATCAGCCGGGCGTCTACCTCTTCTACGGCGAGGACGACGAGCTGCTCTACGTCGGCAAGGCGCGCTCGATCAAAAAACGGATCGCCTCCCACTTCAGCGGCGGCGAGCCGCGCCTCACCAGCCGGATCGAGCGGATCGACACGCTGGTCACCAACTCCGAGGCCGAGGCGCTGCTCACCGAGCAGAGCTTCATCAAGCGCCACCGCCCGCGCTTCAACATCCGCCTCCGTGACGACAAGTCCTATCCCTACGTCGCCGTCAGCCTCGACGAGGACTACCCGCGCGTCTACTTCACCCGCGAGAAACACCGCGCCCACCGCGCCTACTTCGGCCCGTTCTCAAGCGCCAAGCGCCTGCGCGAGACCCTCGACCTGCTCGGCAAACTCTTCCAGTTCCGCACCTGCGAGGGCGTCGAGCCGGGCCGCCGCTCCGGCAGCCCCTGCCTCGACTACTACATCAAGCGCTGCGGGGCGCCCTGCGTCGGTCACGTCTCCCAGGAGGAGTATCGCCGCAACATCGAGGCGATCATCGACTTCCTCTCCGGCCGCTACCGCCAGGTCGAAAAGGAGCAGGAAGAGAAAATGGCCGAGGCGGCGGCGGCCGAGGAATTCGAGCGCGCGGCGATCTACCGCGACCGCCTGAAGGCGATCCGCTCGCTCTTCGAGCGCCAGCGCGTCGCCGGCGGCACGGTCGGCACCGCCGACCTGATCGGCGTCGCGGTCGAGGGCGCCGACGCCAACGCCCAGGTCTTCCAGGTCCGCGACGGCATCCTCGCCGAGCGCCAGTCCTTCTACCTCGACAACGAAGGCGAACGCGACCTCGCCGAGGTGACCGAGGAGTTCATCGGCCAGTACTATTCGGCCTCGCCCTCGATGCCGCGGACGATCATCGTCGGCCCCGAGCTACACGACCGCGCCGCCGTCATCGCCGAAGCCCTGAGCGAGCGCCGCGGCACCGCGGTCGAAGTCCACCCGGCCGAGCGCGGCGACAAACGGCGCCTGCGCGAGCTCGCCGAGCGCAACGCCCAGCTGGCACTCGACCAGGACCGGCTGCGCCGCGAGCACCGCCGCGCCCGCCGCGTCGAGTCCCTCAGCGCGCTCGCCGAGGCGCTCGGCATGGACGAGCTGCCGGTCCGCATCGAGGGCTTCGACATCTCGACGATCGGCGGCGAGCACACGGTCGCCTCGATGGTCGTCTTCGAGGGCGGCGCGCCGAAGAAGTCCGACTACCGCCGCTTCAAAGTCCGCGGCGACCTGCGCGCCGAGGGCGCCCTCGGCCCCGACGACTTCGCCTCGATGGAGGAGGTGCTGACCCGCCGGCTGAACCGCTACCTCGAGCAGAACGACCTCTCCCCGCACGACGGCAAGCGCGACGCCAGCTTCGCCGCGCTCCCCTCGCTGATCATGATCGACGGTGGCAAAGGGCAGCTGGCCGCCGGGATGCGGGCGCTGCAGCCGTTCGCCGACCTCGGCGTGACGATCGTCAGCCTCGCCAAGCGGGAGGAGGAGGTCTTCGTCCCCGGCCGCCCCGACCCGATCGACCTGCCGCGCGGCTCCGAGGCCAACCAGCTCCTCCAGCGGGTCCGCGACGAGGCCCACCGCTTCGCGATCGAACATCACCGCGGCCGCCGCGACCGGGCGATGACCAGCTCCGTCATCGACGACCTGAAAGGCGTCGGCCCCGCCCGCAAGCGCGCCCTGCTGCAGCATTTCGGCTCCCCGGAGCGCTTCCTCGCCGCCACCCGCGAGGAGCTCGAGTCGGTGCCCGGCCTACCTGGCAAACTCGGTCGCGAGATACACGAGCAACTTCATCGCATTGGCTAGCGAGATCGACACCAGGCGCGACGGCGGCGGGACCCAGGCGGCCCCCGACGACGCCGTCCGCGGCGCCGAGGAGCGCGCCCGCCGCGAGATGAGGCTGGTGATCATCACCGGCCACTCGGGGGCGGGGAAGTCGGAAGCGATCGCGGCCTTCGAGGACGGCGGCTTCTTCTGCGTCGACAATCTGCCGCCGCGGATGATCGCCGGGCTCGGCGAGCTCTTCATCCACGAGGGCTCCGGGGTCGAGAACGCGGCGATCGTCTCCGACGTGCGCGGCGGCGAGTACTTCGACGACCTGCTGCAGGTGATCGACGACCTCGAACGCGACGGCCCGCATCCGCAGCTGCTCTTCCTCGAGGCCGACGAGGCGACCCTGCTCGACCGCTACAAGGAGACCCGCCGCCGCCACCCGCTGGCGCCGGAAGGACGGATCGTCGACGGCATCCGCGCCGAGCGGGCGATGCTGGCGCCGCTGCGCGAGCGCGCCGACATCGTCATCGACACCACCGACTTGACCGGGTCCGAACTGCGGCGGCGGATCTCGCAGGAGCTGCTCGCCACCGAGCGGGCGGGGAAGCTGGCGCTGACGCTGCTCACCTTCGGCTTCAAGAACGGCCCGCCGCGCGACGCCGACCTCACCCTCGACGTCCGCTTCCTGCCCAACCCGCACTACGACCTCGAGCTCCGCCCGCTGACCGGCCAGGACGAGGCGGTGCGCCGCTACGTCGAGTCGGGAACCCAGGCGGGCGAGTTCTACGGCCGGCTGATGCCGCTGCTCGAGTTCCTCGTCCCCGCCTACGTCAACGAGGGCAAGAGCCACCTGACGATCGCGATCGGCTGCACCGGCGGCCGCCACCGCTCGGTCACCGTCGCCGACCGTATCCGCCGCGACCTCGAGAACCGCGATGACGTGGTCGTCCGGGTGAAGCACCGCGACGTGGACATCGGCTGACGGCCTCCGCCGACGCCAGGCGGCGTCCTCGGTCGCTCGCGTGCAGAGCACGCCACGCTTCCCCCGTCCTTGCCTGACGGCGGCGGAGTCTCGTCAGTTCCTAGACTTGGGCCGAGTGCCCGATTCAGTCATCTCCATACGCGGCCTCCGCATGAGCTACGGCGAGACCGAGGCCGTGCGCGGCATCGACCTCGACGTCGCACGGGGAGAGATCCTCGCCTTCCTCGGCCCCAACGGGGCCGGCAAGACGAGCACGGTCGAGATCCTCGAGGGGTACCGCAGGCGGACCGGGGGAGAGGTGTCGGTGCTCGGCGAGGACCCGGAGAAGGCGGGGCGCGCCTGGCGCGACCGGATCGGGATCGTCCTGCAGTCGAACAGCCTCGACCCCTACCTGACCGTGCGCGAGTCGCTCGAACTGTTCGCCGGCTACTTCAGCCACCCGCGCTCGGTCGAGGAGACGATCGCCCTGGTCGGCCTCGAGGAAAAGGCCGACCAGCGGGCGCGCAAGCTCTCCGGCGGCCAGCAGCGCCGCCTCGACGTCGGCCTGGCGCTGGTCGGCGACCCCGAGCTGCTCTTCCTCGACGAGCCGACGACCGGCTTCGACCCCTCGGCGCGGCGCCAGTTCTGGGACGTGATCGCGGGGCTGCGCGCGCTCGGCAAGACGATCTTCCTCACCACCCATTACATGGACGAGGCGCAGCGCCTCGCCGATCGGGTGACGATCATCTCCGCCGGCCGGATCGTCGCCGAAGGCACCCCCGCGGACCTCGGCGAACGCGACAAGGCGACGACCACGATCCGTTACCGCGACGCGGCGGGCGAGGAGGTCACGATCGAGACCCTCGACCCGGTGCGCGAGCTGAACCGGCTCACCGCCGCCGCGCTCGAGCGCGGCGAGGAGCTCGACGGCCTGGAAGTGACGCGGCCCTCGCTCGAGGACGTCTACCTCGACCTCACCGAGGCGACCGAGAAGGCGGGGGCCGAACAGTGAGCGGCCTCGCCCTCGTCGGCCACCAGTTCCGCTTCGACCAGAAGGCCTTCTGGCGCAACCCCGCGTCGGTCGGCTTCACGGTCTTCTTCCCGGTGCTGCTGCTGGTCATCTTCGGCTCGATCTTCGGCAGCGACACGGTCGAAGTGCGCGGCGGCCACATCGACACCGACACCTACTACGTGCCGGCGATCATCACGATGGCGATCATCTCCTCGACCATGCAGACGCTGGCGATGTCGCTGGTGATCGCGCGCGAGGACGGCCGGTTGAAGCGCGGTCGCGGGACCCCGATGCCGGCCTGGGTCTTCATCGCCGGCCGGGTCGGCAACTCGATCGTCACCGCGGTGACGATGCTGGTCCTGCTGGCGGTGATCGGCGGCCTCTTCTACGGCGTCCACTTCCCCTGGGGGCGGATCCCCGAGGTCCTGCTCGTCCTCGCGGTCGGCGCCGCCTCCTTCTCCTGCCTCGGCATCGCCCTCACCGCGGCGATCCCGACCCAGGACGCCGCCGCCCCGATCGTCAACTTCATCCTGCTGCCGCTCTACTTCCTCTCCGGCGTCTTCATCCCCGACGACCAGCTGCCGAGCGGCATCATCCACTTCGCCGACGTCTTCCCGATCCGCCACTTCTTCCTCGCCTTCTTCGACGCCTACGTGCCCGGCGGGGCCCACGCGGTCGACTGGGGACACCTCCTCGTCGTCGCGATCTGGGGGCTCGGCGGCCTCCTCCTGGCCATCCGCTATTTCCGCTGGACCCCCCGCTCGGGGTGAACCGCACGGCGTTCCATACCCCGTCGCCGATAGCCTGAGGCCACCAAGATGTTGCATCACGTCCTTTTAGAGGTCGGAGACCTCGAACGCAGTGCCTCGTTCTACGACACCATGCTCGCGCCGCTGGGATGGCGGCGGCACTTCGAGCAGGACAAGACGATCGGTTGGGGCATCGCCAAACCGGTCTTCTTCATCTCCGCCCACCACGACCCCCAGCCGGGCTACGGGCTCCTCAGCGTGTCCGGGCTCGGCATCGTCGCGGTCAAGGCGGCCTACGAAAACGGGATCAAAGCCGGCGGCACGAGTGTCGCGGAGCCGGGCGAACGCCGCTCCTACGGCTCGGGTTCCTACTCGGCGTTCCTCAAGGACCCCGACGGTTACGAGATCGAGATCACCGTCGGATCCGATTGAGGTAGTTCACGGATACAGCTCGGCGCCGGTTCCTTAGGATCGGCGCGACAACTTGCGAATTCAGGAGGCGGTGACTTCATGGCAGTGAAGGTCGGCATCAACGGGTTCGGGCGCATCGGGCGCAACGTCTTCCGCGCGGCACACGCGGCGGGGGCCGACCTCGAGTTCGTCGCCGTCAACGACCTGGTCGACACGGGGACGATCGCCCACCTGCTCCGCTACGACTCGATCCTCGGCCGCTTCCCGGGCACGGTCGAGGCGACCGACGGCGCGATCGTCGTCGACGGCACCGAGATCAGGGCGCTGGCCGAGCGCGACCCCGCCGACCTCCCCTGGGGCGAGCTCGGCGTCGACGTCGTGATCGAGTCGACCGGCTTCTTCACCAGGGGCGAGGACGCCGCCAGGCACCTCGCCGCGGGGGCGAGGAAGGTCATCATCTCGGCCCCGGCGACCGGACCGGACGTCACCGTCGCCCTCGGCGTCAACTTCGAGGAGGCCTACGACAGGGAGAACCACCACGTCATCTCCAACGCCTCCTGCACGACCAACTGCCTGGCGCCGCTGGCCAAGGTGCTGCACGAGGCCTTCGGCATCGAGCAGGGCCTGATGACGACGATCCACGCCTACACCGCCGACCAGCGCCTGCAGGACATGCCCCACAAGGACCCGCGCCGGATGCGCGCCGCGGCGCTCAACCTGATCCCGACCTCGACCGGGGCCGCCA
>DASZUH010000191.1:0-2045 GCA_035547715.1 Solirubrobacterales bacterium | reverse complement strand
CTCGCGAAGAAGGACATCGACGGCTACTGGGCCTACGAGCACCTCTTCGACGACGTGCGCAAGAAGCTCCGCACCGGCCCGCGTGACACCTGGGTCGGCGAGGCGCCGACGCGGGAGGAGATCGAAGCGCTCCTGGGCGGGTCGCAGGAGATGATCGACCTCGTCTTCACCGCCTCGATCGCCGACGTGCTCGACGAGTACCTCGACGACCAGCGGTTGAAGGACGCGCTCTTCGGCCAGGGTGTGATCGGCACCTGGGGCGGGCCGCACGAGCCCGGCACCGCCTCGATCAAACTCATGCACTACCAGGGGGACTTCGAGGGCCAGGGCCCGGTCTGGGGCTACGTCGAGGGCGGCATGGGGATGGTCAGCTTCGCGATCGCCGACGCGGCGCAGGAAGCCGGCGCGACGCTGGCTTGCGGCGTGCCGGTCGGGCGGATCATCCCCGGCGAGGGCGTCGAGACCGAGGACGGCACGCTGATCCGCGCCGCCAACGTCGTCTGCAACGCCGATCCGAAGGTGGCGCTGCGGCTGCTCGGCGACGCCGAGATCCCCGCCGACTACCGCGAGCGCCTCGAGGCCTGGAAGGTGCGCAGCCCGGTGGTCAAGTTCAACGCCTCGCTGTCGCGGCTGCCGAACTGGACCGCGGCGCCGGGGGAGACCTGGCCCGCGCAGGCGACGATCGACGTCACCGGGGGAGTCGACGCCGCGCAGAAGGCGTTCGAAGAATGCGACGCGGGCGAGCCGGCCGTGGGCTTCGGCGAGATCTACATCCAGACCGGCTACGACCCGACCCCGGCCCCGCCGGACCGCCACCTGATGAGCGTCTTCGGCCAGTACGCGCCCTACGACATCGCCGACGGCGACTGGGACAGCAGGCGCGCCGACGTCCAGAAGCAGTTCGTCGACCTGATCTCCCGCCACGCGCCGGACTTCGCCGACTGCCTGGAGGACTGCGAGGTCCTCGGCCCGCCCGACATCGAGCAGCGCATCGGCCTCACCGGCGGCAACATCTTCCAGGGCGAGGTGACGCCCGACCAGATGTGGGAGGGACGCCTGCCGTCCCGCACCCCGGTCGCGGGCCTCTACATGTGCGGCGCCGCCACCCACCCCGCGGGCAGCGTCATCGCCCTGAACGGCCGCAACGCGGCCACCGCCCTCCTCGCCGACCTGGGCGAGCCCGCCGCCGTCGCATAAAGCGCCTTCCGTCCACCCTCCGGGGGGAGAACCCGGGTGCGTTCGTCGCTTGTAGCCGTATGCGGCAAGAGCGACGAACGCACGATGGACAGGGGCTGGCCGAACTGGCGCGGCGACAGCACGGTGTGGTCTCGGCGCGCCAATTGGCGGAGTTCGATTTCCCTCCGAGGACGATCACACGTTGGATGCAGGACGCGAAGCTCCATCGCCTGTACCGAGGCGTCTACGCAGTCGGGCATGAGGCGCTCAGTTGGAACGGGTGGTGCATGGCGGCCGTGCTCGCCAACGAGCCCGCCATCGCCGGCCACGTCACCGCCGGGTGGATCTGGGGACTGCTCCGGACGCGGCCGGGGACCTTCCATCTCACCGCGCCGACCAGGCGCCACCGCAAGGAGCGGGTCGTCGTCCACTTCGCCCGACTCGCGCCGGAGGACATCACGACCGTCGACGGGATCCCGGTGACCTCTCCGGCGCGGACGGTGCTGGATCTGGCGTCGGGGAAGTCGCGCGATGTCGGGCGTCTCCTGGAGCGCGCGAACGAGCGCCGCCTGCTCGACCGCCGCCGCCTCGAGGCGACCCTCGCGCGCGCCGGCGGGCATCCCGGGCGCCGCAGGTTCGATGCGGCGCTCCGCGCCTACAGGCCCGAGCCGGCGACGCTCCGCTCCGACCTCGAGAAACGCTTCCGTCGCCTCGTCCTCCGCGCCGGCCTGCCCCGTCCCCAGACCAACGTCGTCGTCGAGGGATACGAGCTCGACGCCTACTGGGAGGCCGAGGGGTTCGCGGTCGAACTCGACGTCTACGCGACGCACGGCTCGCCGCGTTCCTTCGAGGCCGACCGCAAACGCGCC
>DASZUH010000190.1:0-1787 GCA_035547715.1 Solirubrobacterales bacterium | reverse complement strand
GCTCGCCGGGATCATCGTCTTCGGCTCGCTGATGGGGGCGATGTTCATCGGCCAGCAGTTCGTCCAGAACGTGCTCGGCTACTCGACCCTGCAAGCCGGGCTGGCGATCCTGCCGGGGGCGATCGGGATGATCCTCGTCGCGCCGCGCTCGGCGGCGCTGGTCGAGGCGCGCGGCTCCCGCTTCACCCTGCTGGTCGGGTTCGGCTTCTGCCTGCTCGCCTTCCTGGTGATGCTGATCCTCTGGGAAGAGGGTGCGTCCTACTACCCGGTCGGGCTCGGCTACCTCTTGATGGGGGTCGGGGTCGGCTTCGCCGGGACGCCCGCGTCGCGCTCGCTGACCGGCTCGGTGCCGGTGCGCAGGGCGGGGATGGCGTCGGGGACGGCCGACCTCCAGCGCGACCTCGGCGGCGCGATCATGCAGTCGATCTTCGGCGCCCTCCTGACCGCCGGCTACGCGAAGTCGTTCACCGAACAGATCGCCGCCTCGCCGCACGCCGCGAGCGTCAGCGACCGGGTATCGCAGGAACTGACGAAGTCGTTCTCCGGTGCCGTCACGACGGCCGAGCAGTATCCCGAATACGCCCAGGCGATCGTCGCCGGCGCCCGCCAGTCCTTCCTCGACGGCGGCGACTGGACCTACGCCGCGGGCATGATCGCGGTCGCGATCGGCATCTGCGTCGTCTTCTTCCTCTTCCCCAGGCACGACGCCGAACTGGCGCTGCTGGAGCGGTTCCACGCCGAAGACGGCTGAGCGCGGCGGTTAGTCTCGTCCGGTGGAGGCAAACTCGTCCGGGGTCGCCTTTTCCAGCACCGCGGGTCGCTGGCTGATCGCGGTCACGGTCGCCGGCTCGGGGATGGCGTTCCTCGACGGCACCGTCGTCAACGTCGCCCTGCCGGACATCGGTAAGGACCTGGACGCCTCGACGAGCGCGCTGCAGTGGATCCTCAACGGCTACCTGCTGACGTTGGCCTCGCTGATCCTGCTCGGCGGCAGCCTCGGCGACCGGCTCGGGCGGCGGCGGATCTTTCAGCTCGGCGTCGCGCTCTTCACCCTGGCGAGCCTCGGCTGCGCGGCGGCGCCGACGGTCGGGCTCCTGGTCGTCGCCCGGCTCGTGCAGGGGATCGGCGGCGCGTTGCTGACGCCGGGCAGCCTGGCGATCATCCAGGCCGGCTTCCGGCCCGCCGACCGGGCGCGGGCGATCGGCGCCTGGTCGGGGCTCGGCGGCGTCGCCACCGCCTTCGGCCCGCTGCTCGGCGGCTGGCTGATCGCGGCGATCTCCTGGCGGGCGATCTTCCTGATCAACCTGCCGATCGGCGTCTTCGTCTTCTGGGCGGCGGGCCGGCACGTGCCCGAGTCGAGCGACCCGAGCGCGACCGGGAGGCTCGACCTCGCCGGGGCGGCGCTGGCGGCGATCGGGCTCGGCGGCACGACCTACGCGCTGATCGAGGCGCCGGAAGGGACCTCGGCGGCGGTCGCGGTGACCGCCGTGATCGGCGTCGCCGCGCTGGTCGGGTTCTTCGCCCAGGAGCGGCGCAGCGCCAACCCGATGCTGCCGCTGGGGGTCTTCTCCTCGCGCCAGTTCAGCGCCGCCAACGGGGTGACCTTCGTCGTCTACGCGGCGCTCGGCGTCGTCTTCTTCCTGCTCGTCAGCTTCCTGCAGATCTCGCTCGGCTACTCGCCGATCGCGGCGGGCGCGGCGACGCTGCCGGTGACGGGGCTGATGCTGGTCGGCTCGGCGCAGGCGGGGGAGCTGGCGCAGCGGATCGGGCCGCGGATCCCGCTCACG
>DASZUH010000189.1:0-1921 GCA_035547715.1 Solirubrobacterales bacterium | reverse complement strand
CCCCCCCCCCCCCCCACGACCGGAGGACGGGCCGCGGGCCGGCGACGGGCGTGGTTCCCGGGAAAGGTCACGGGGACGGGAGGAACTCCACGCTCCCGTCACGGTTCTGCCCGGTTCGTCACGGGTCCTCATGGGTTCGGTCACCTCCGCCGGGGTGCGGACGCAACCTGTCGCCTTTAGTCGCCCTGTGGGCGACTAAAGGCGACAGGTTGACGGTCGGGCCCCGGGAAGTCGGGAGGGACCGTGACGTTCCCTGCGTCTTCGTCACGGGACCTGCGTCTTCGTCACCGATCATGCGCTCCGTCCCGGCGACACGCGCACGTCCGCCGGCGCACGTCACGAACCCTCGACCCCACTCCCCACGGACCCGGCCGTCCCGGCCCCGGCCACAACCTGCCAGGGCCGTGGCCGGGACGGCCGGGCGCAACTCGGACGGCCGCCTCCCCCGGGCGCCGGCTTGCGCCGCCGCCATCCCTGGAACCAACCACCTACCCCGGCGGCCCGCCGATCGCGGGCGGGGTGACGCCGAAGACGATCTCGTAGTCGCAGTCCCCCTTGCAGGTGAAGACGCTGGTCGCGTCGTCGCCCGACCAGGAGTAGGCGTAGGGCTCGGCGCGCTTGAAGACCTTGGCGTAGTCGACCGGCCAGGTCGTCGCCGGATCACAGCCGTCGGCGAAGGGGCCGCGGCAGCAGTAGCGGTCGGTGCCGAAGCGGGCGCAGGGGGAGATGCAGGCGATCGGGTCGGGGCTGCCGCGCGGGACCCGCAGGGCCTTCGGGCAGTGGACCTCCGAGGTGCACTTGCCGGGACTCAGGCAGCCGTTCGCGTCGACCGATTTTTCGGCCTCGCCGTGGATGACCCTGATGTACATCGGCAGGTTAGAGCCGTCGACCATCGAGACGTCGTAGAAGTCGAGCCCGGCGAAGGAGTCGAGGTTCCACTCGGCGAGCGTCGCCGGGATTTCGCCCCAGCCTTTGCACTGGTAGCGGCCATTGCAGTCGCCGGTCGCGCAGCCGCCTTCGCCGCCGCCGAAATGGCAGCCGGTCCGTCCCCAGAGCCGCGCGTTCCAACCCCGCGGCACCTTGAAGCTGGTCCCGGCCCCGGCAGGCAGCTTCCACCCGGTCTGCCCCGAGGTCGAGCCCGGCCAGGCGGCGGGCCAGATCGTCGCGCCGGTGTCGTTGACCATGAAGATCGTGTGGGCGCTCGCGCCGGAGGCGGTGACGGCGGTGAGCAGGAGGACGAAGAGGATCGTCAGGCGGCGCATCGTCCCAGGCTAGTGCCCGGCCCGCCGGTCAGCCGTTCGCGCGGCGCCCGCGCCACCGCCTTCTGCGGGCGGTCGCCGGGCCAGACGAGCTGGGCGGCGAAGGCGGGCGGGTCCGGGGGAGAGCGGCACCGGCGCGACCCCCTCGACATGTCGGCGACGACCCGCGTGCCCCGGCCGGGCAAGAAATCGACGAAGGTCTCGTCGGCGATCGCGGCGAGGTCGACCTTCTTCTTGCGCGCCAGAGGGTGGTCGGCGGCGCAGACGAGGACGATGCGATCGACCGCCGGCCCGGCACCTGGATCCGTGTCCCGATCCCTCCGTTCGCTGCTTGTACCCCTATGCGGTACAAGCAGCGAACGGAGGTCTCCGACGTCTGAAGATCTCGGGAGGAACCGTGACGCCTCGGACGTCTTCGTGACGGAACCTGCGCCTTCGTCACGGACCCGTGCGCGCGTGACGCCAGCCTGAGGGCGCCCGATCCCTACCCCTCCGCCACCAGCTCCCACAGGTACATCGCTGCCAGGCTCCGCTCCGGCCGCCAGCGCTCGGCCCTTGCGCGCGCCTCGGCCTCGACCGGGATCAGGTCGAGGCCGTAGAGGTCGCGGACGCCGCGGCGGAGGACGAGGTCGCCGGCGGGGAAGATGTCGGGGCGGCGGAGG
>DASZUH010000188.1:0-6325 GCA_035547715.1 Solirubrobacterales bacterium | reverse complement strand
GCGCTCGCGGTCGATCGCGACCAGCGGCGAGAGTTCGATCGGCTTCTCGAAGTGGCGCTTTTCGTCGATCACCCGCGACTTGCCCGGGCCCCAGCCCTGGGTGATGTCCTGCAGCGGGCACTCGCCGCCTTTGTCGCAGACGGGGCAGTCGAGCGGGTGGTTGACGAGCAGGAACTCGACCACCGCGTTCTGCGCCTTCTTCACCTGCTCGGTGCGGGTGTGGACGACCATCCCGTCGCGCACCGGGGTCGAGCAGGAGGTCTGCAGTTTGGGGATCCCCTCGATCTCGACCAGGCACATCCGGCAGGCGCCGACCGGCGCGCCGAGTTTCGGTTCGTAACAGAAGACCGGAATCTCGACGTCGCCCTCGCGGGCCGCGTCGTGGAGCATCTGCCCCTCGACCGCGGTCACCTCGCGGCCGTCGATGGTCAGGGTCACATCGCGCTTCTCAGTGCTCACGTCGCTGCTCCCAAGGTCTCGACCGGGGCGTCGACGACCACGTGGGGGTCGATGCCTTCGGCCGCTTCGCCCATCACCTGCTCGAACTCGCCGCGGAACTTGCGCACCATCGCCGACACCGGCATCGCCATCGAGTCACCGAGCACGCAGAGGCAGTGGCCCATGATGTTTTCCTGGACCGAGCTGATGATGTCGAGGTCCATCGGCGTCGCCTCCCCGCGGACGACCCGCTCGAGCATCTTCACCGTCCAGTTCGTTCCCTCGCGGCAGGGGGCGCACTTGCCGCACGACTCGTGGTGGTAGAAGCGCGCCGTGCGCAGCGCCATGTGCGGGATCGAGATGGTGTCGTCGGCGACGATCACCGAGCCGGAGCCGAGCATCGAGCCCGCCCCGGCCATCGCCTCGAAGCTGTAGGGGAGGTCCATCGCTTCCGCGGCGGTGAGGACCGGGGAGGAGGAGCCGCCCGGGTAGATCGCCTTCACCGTGCGGCCGGGGAGCGGCCCACCGGCCAGCTCGTAGACCAGATCGCGGGTCGGCAGCCCGAGCGAGATCTCGTAGTTGCCGGGGCGGCGCACGCAGCCGGAGATCGAGACGACCTTGGTGCCCGGCGACTGCTCGGTGCCGTACTGGCGGAACCAGTCGGCGCCGCGGGCGACGATCCGCGGCACGTTGGAGAGCGTCTCGACGTTGTTGATCAGCGTCGGCCCGCCGTAGAGGCCCTGCACCGCCGGGAAGGGCGGCTTCAGCCGCGGGTTGCCGCGCTTGCCCTCGAGCGCGTCGAGCAGCGCCGTCTCCTCGCCGCAGATGTAGGCGCCGGCGCCGCGGTGGACGACCAGCTCGAGGTCGCGGTGGGTCCCCAGGATGTCCGTGCCGAGGTAGCCCGCCTCGTAGGCTTCGGCGACCGCGGCTTCGAGGACGTCGGCCTGCGAGTCGTACTCGCCGCGGATGAAGATGAAGGCGTGGCCGGCGTCGGCGGCGAGCGCGGCGATCGCGATCCCCTCGACCAGCTGGTGCGGGTTGCGCTGCATCAGCTCGCGGTCCTTGAAGGCGCCCGGCTCGGACTCGTCGGCGTTGCAGCAGAGGTACTTCTTCATCTCGCCGCGGGGCAGGAAGCTGGCCTTTTTGCCCATCGCGAAGCCGGCGCCGCCGCGGCCGCGCAGGCCCGAGTCTTCGAGCGTCTTCAGCACCTCGTCCTGCTCCATCTCACGGTAGGCGCGTTCCAGGGTCGCGTAGCCGCCGACGATGTCCTTGTAGCCCTGCAGGGTGGCGAGGCGGGGATCCTCGGCGCCCTCGAGGAGGACCCGGGTCTCGAGCTGGTGCGGCATCAGCCGGCGCTCCCGTCGTCGCCCGCGCCGCCGGAGGCCCCGGCGACGTGGGTGTCGCCGGCCAGTGGCCGCTTCTCCAGCGATTTCTCCGGCAGCACGGCGTCGCCGGAGAGCAGCTGGTCGATCGCGGTCTGCGCCTCGCCGGGGAGCAGCGGGCCGAAATAGCGCTGGTCGATCGAGGCCATCGGGGCGATGTCGCAGGCGCCGAGGCACTCGAAGCCGGTGACGAAGACATCCTCGCCGGCGGCCGCGGCGCGGAAGGCGTCGAGTAGCTCGTCGCCGCCGCGCATCCAGCAGCTGATGTTGGTGCAGACCTCGATCCGGTGCTCGCCGACGCGCCTGGTGTGGAGCAGGTCGTAGAAGGAGGCGACCGACTCCAGGTAGGCGGGGGTGACGCGCATCACCGCGGCGGCCTGGCGGATCCCGTCCGGAGTGCACCAGCCGTAGCGCTCCTGCACCGCCCAGAGGGCCGGGATCGAGGCCGATTTGCGCTCCGGGTAGCGGGCCATCAGCATCTCGATCCGCTCCTGCAGCTCCGGCGGGCAGTCGACCTCGGCCAGCTCCGGGATCTGCTGCGGGTCGGTGCTCGGCACCCGCCCCTCGGTGACCGCGCGGTCGACCGGCAGGTTCGGGTTGGAGGCGCCCGCGCCGTCGACCGGGCTCATGACAAATCCTCGCGCTTCGCTCGCGGCGCGAAGAACCAGAGATGCACGCTTGCTCGCTCCGCGCTCATCGATCCACCCCGCCGAGGATCGGGTCGAGCATGCCGAGGCTGCAGATCATGTCGGCGACGTAGGAGTCCATCGCCATGTCCTTGAAGGCCTGCAGGTTGACGAAGCTGGGGTCGCGGAAGTGGACGCGGGCGGGCTTCGAGGAGCCGTCGGCGAGGACGAAGCAGCCGAGCTCCCCGCGCGGGCCCTCGATCGCGTAGTAGATCTCGCCGGGGTCGACGCGGAAGCCCTCGGTGACGAGCTTGAAGTGGTGGATCAGGGACTCCATCGAGGTCGAGAGCTCCGAGCGCGGCGGCAGCACGTACTTGCGGTCCTCGGCGATGAACGGCCCGCCGGGGAGCGCTTCCAGCGCCTGGCCGATGATCTTGGTCGACTCGACCATCTCGGCGACGCGGACGCGATAGCGGTCGTAGTTGTCGCCGACCGTGCCGACCGGGATCTTGAAGTCCATCTCCGGATAGGCGAGGTAGTCGAAGGCTTTGCGCAGGTCCCAGGGCTCGCCCGCGGCGCGCAGCAGCGGCCCGGTGACACCGAGGTCCAGCAGCCGGTCGCGGTCGACGATGCCGACCCCTTTGGTGCGCTGGAGGAAGACCTCGTTGCGGTCGAGCAGCGCTTCGTACTGGCCGACCCGGATCGGCATGTCGTGGACGAAGGAGCGGCACTTCGCCTCCCAGCCGAGCGGGATGTCTTCGATCACGCCGCCGACCTGGAAGTAGCGCGTGTGAATGCGCTGGCCCGCCGCCATCTCGAAGAGGTCGAGGATGCGGTCGCGCTCGCGGAAGCAGTACCAGAGCATCGAGATCGCGCCGAGGTCGAGCGCCGTCGTCCCCAGCCAGACGAGGTGGCTGTGGATGCGGTTCAGCTCCAGCATGATCGTGCGCAGGTACTTGGCCCGCGGCGGCAGCTCGAGCCCGATCAGCCGCTCGACCGCGCCGCAGTAGGCCTCCATCTGAAAGAAGTAGGAGACGTAGTCCATCCGCTCGACGAAGGGGATGACCTTCCAGTAGCTCTTGTCCTCGCAGGACTTTTCGATCCCGGTGTGGACGTAGCCGATCACCGGCTTGAGGTCGCGGACGACCTCGCCTTCGAGGTCGACGACGAGGCGGAGCACGCCGTGGGTGGCCGGGTGGTGGGGGCCGATGTTGACCGTCATCACCTCGGTGGTGCGGTCGGCGTCGAGCTCACCGTAGAGCTCGGCGACGGTGGGCGCCGCCGGGTCCTCGTCGACCAGGGCCTGGGGGAAGGTGTGCGGGCCGCGGTCAGCCATAGCGTTTTTCGCTGTAGGTGAAGGTGACCGGCTCGCCGCCGACCGGGAAGTCGCGGCGCTGGGGGAAGCCGACGTAGTCCTCGGGGAGGAGGATCCGCGTCAGTTCGGGGTGGCCGGTGAAGACGATGCCGAAGAAGTCGAAGGCTTCGCGCTCCTGGAAGTTGGCGGTGGGGAAGAGCTCGACGCAGGAGGCGATCTCGGGCGAATCGGACGAGAGCATCGCTTTGACGCGGATGCGCTCGACCCGTTCCCGGTTCAGCAGCTCGTAGTGAACTCCGAAACGAGGTTCTGCCGGGAGGTAGTCGGCGACGTGGAGGCTGGAGAGGAAGCGGTAGCCCTGGCCGGGCGTGTCCCGCAGCCATGCCAACACCTCGATGATCCGCACGGCGTCGACGATCAGCGCCGCTCGCTCCTTTTCGTAGGAGGTGGCGAGGACGGCGCCGGGGGCGTCGCGATCGATTTCGCCGCGCAGCAGCTCGAGTCCGGGTCCGTCAGGCAAGGGTCAGCTCCCGGGCGAGGTCGTAGGCCTCGGCGGCCTCGGCGCTCGGCTTCGAGGCGGGGCCGCCGCGCGCCCACTCCTCGGTGCCGACCGCGTTGTAGCGCTGCCGCCATCCCTGGTCGGGGTTGCCCATGATCTTGCGCTGCAGCTTGTTGAAGCCGTACATCACCGCCTCCGGCCGCGGCGGGCAGCCGGGGACGTGCAGGTCGATCGGCATGAACTTGTCGGCGCCCTGGACGACGGCGTAGTTGGCGAACATGCCGCCGGAGGAGGAGCAGGCGCCCATCGAGATCGCCCATTTCGGCTCCAGCATCTGGTCGTAGAGGCGGCGGACGACCGGCGCCATCTTGATCGAGACGCGGCCCGACAGGATGATCAGGTCGGCCTGGCGGGGGCTGGCGCGCAGGGCCTCGGCGCCGAAGCGGGCGAGGTCGTAGCGGGCGGTGACGATCGAGATCGGCGCCTCGATCGCGCAGCAGGCGAGGCCGAAGGTGAGCGGGAAGATCGAGTTGGCCCGCGCCAGGTTCAGCATTTTCTCGAAGGTCGTGGTGACGACCCGCTCTTCGACGTAGCGCTCGAGGTCCTCGCCCTCGAGGTCGCCGCGCAGCATGTCGCGGGCGGAGGCCTGACGGCTCTCCAGCGTGCGGCGCTCTACCTCCAATCCAGTGCCCCCTTCCGCCAGACGTAGACGAAGGCGAGCATCAACAGGACGACGAAGGTGATCACCTCGCCGAGCACGAAGACGCTCGAGGCGCCGCGCATGATCACCCCGACCGGATAGAGGAAGACGACCTCGATGTCGAAGAGGATGAAGAGCATCGCCAGCAGGTAGAAGCTGACGCCGAAGCGGAAGTTCTTGATCGGCTCGACCGGGATGCCCGACTCGTAGGGCTCGGTCTGGCGGCGGGAGGCCGAGGTGGCGCGGGCCGGCCTCTTCGGCCCGATCAGCTGATTCAGCATCGCGAAGACCCCGCCGACCGTGAGGCCCAGAAATGCGAAGACGAGGATCGGGAAGTAGGTCTTGAGCACGAAGTGGTGTGATGTCTTGCTTCGGACGCCCGCGACCGACCTAGCCGGTCCCAGCGGCTGCCCTTACGTGCCCTTTATACAACCACATTGTGACAACTTGCTACATAGTGATTTTCCGCATCAGCAAGCCGAATTCCGACCCTTTCGGGAGGATTTAACGTGTTGGTAGGCCTCCACATCGCGGTCGGGACCCTGGTCATCCTGCTCAACCTGGCAGCAGGAGTGATCGGGGGCTGGGCGTGGTGGAAATTACGTCCCTCGGTACCGTTCTGGTACCTGCTCCGGTTCGCCCAGGTCGCGGTCTTCGTCCAGGCCGCGCTCGGCGGGCTCCTCCTCGTCACCGATCACTCGGCGAAGGAAAACCTCCACTACCTCTACGGCATCCTGCCCCTGGTGATCTCGTTCATCGCCGAGGGCGCCCGCCTCGGCGCCGCCCAGCGCGAGCTCGGCGACCTCGACATCGAGGCCTTCCCGCCCGAGGCCCAGGAGGAGATCGCCCTCCAGATCGTCCGCCGCGAGATGGGCATCATGGCGGTGAGCTGCATCGTGATCTTCTTCCTGGCGGTGAGGGCGGCGACTACCAGCGGGTTGTAGGGGGGTGGCCGTCCGAGTTGCGTCCCGGGCGTCTCGTGGCGGCCCCGGCAGGTTGCCCGCTTGCCACGACACGCCCGGGACGTGGGGGTTCCGTGGGGAAGGGGGCACAGGGACGGGAGGAACTCCGGGCTTCCGTGACCCTTCCGCCAGGAACGTCACGGGTCCGCATCGGGCGGAGGGACGTCCGTGCACTTGTACCGGCTATAGGTGGCACAACTGCACGAACGTCCCCTGGCCTGATGTGGACCTGTGACGTTCCTCGCGGAACCGTGACGGGAGCGTGGAGTTCCTCCCGTCCCTGTGCCCGCTTCCCCACGGAACCCCCACGTCCCGGGCCGCCCCCGCGACCCACCACGCCCGGCCACCCCGCCCCCGAATCGGAATCACCCGGCCCGGCCCCGCCCCGAAACCGAACCCCTAA
>DASZUH010000187.1:0-6021 GCA_035547715.1 Solirubrobacterales bacterium | reverse complement strand
CCTTCTCGGTGGCGACCTCAACCTGCCAGGGCCGCCACCGAGAAGGCCGGACGCATCTCGGACGGCCGCCCCCGCCCTCCGCCCCCGCCCCCAGGCGCCGGCTTCCCGGGCGCCGCCTTCAGCCGCCCTCGCGCAGCCGTTCGCGCTGGGGCCGAACCGTGTATTTCGGGTCGCGGGCGGAGGCCATGCCGGCCTCGAAGAGGCCGAAGCGGGTGAAGGCGGAGCCGGCCAGGAGGGCGGTGCCGGCGGCGAGGGCGGCGGGGCGGTTGCGGCGGCCGAGGAGGGCCGCGCCGAGGGCTCCGGCCGCGGTCAGGCCCCTGGCGATCCGCAGTCGTTTGCCCGCGGTGCCCTCGTGGAGGGTCGCGGCGATCATCCCGAGGCGCCGCTCCAGCAGCTGCTCGGCGCCGAGCTCGACCAGGGCGCCGGCGACCGCCATGCGGACGGCGGGGCCGTTCTCGGCCCTCGGCGCGACGACCAGGCCCCAGCCGCCGGCGGCGCTCGCCGCCGAGCCGGCGAAGAGGTAGGGCAGCTCGCGCCGGCCCTCGTGCCAGGCGGGCACGGCGGTGTTGGCGATCAGCGCCGCCGTGTAGGTGGAGACGGTCGAGCCGAGCAGCGCGGCGGCGAGCCCGGCGGCGCGACCGAGGCCCGGCGCCCGCCCGGTGACGTCGCTCGCCGCCGTCCCCGCGGCGAGCGGCCCGTAGAAGAAGAGGATCCAGACGCCGACGCTCATCGGCGACGTCGGCTTGAAGACGCGCAGCATGTTGAGGAAGCGCTCCGGGCGTCCGAGGTCCTTGATCAGGGCGAGCAGGGAGGCGCTGATCGCGCCGGTCGCCATCACCCTGGCGCCGCGGGCGAGCGCCGGGCGGCCGCTCAGGTCGGCGCCGGCGGCGAGCAACGAGGATGCGCCGGCGAGGCCGCCGGTGAAGAGGTAGCCGGCGATCTCGCGCTCCTCCCAGACCGGCGGGTTGATGATCGGTCGGCCGTAGTAGGAGTCGCCGGGATGTTCCTGCGGGGGGAAGTTCCGGTCCCCTCCCCCGCCGCCCCGCCGGGGGCTCACCGCCGCGCCCCCGCGAAGCAGGCGACCGCCCCGGCCAGGAGGGCGCCGGCGGCCAGGCCGACGTGCTTCCAGGTCCCCGGCAGGTCGCGCGTCGTCACCACCGGGTCGGGCGGCAGCCCGTAGACCTCGGGCTCGTCGAGCAGCAGGAAGAACGCCCCCGCCCCGCCGACCCCGTCGCCCGGGTCCTCGCCGTAGAGGCGCGCTTCCTCCACGCCGCGCTCGTGCAGCTCCTGCACCCGCGCCCCGGCCCGCCCGCGCAGCTCCTCCAGCGGTCCGAACTGGATCGAGTCGGTCGGGCAGGCCTTCGCGCAGGCGGGCTCCTGCCCCTCCCCCAGCCGGTCGTAGCAGAGCGTGCACTTGAAGATCCGCCCGTCCTCCTCGCGCTTGTCGAGGACGCCGTAGGGGCAGGCCGGGACGCAGTAGCCGCAACCGTTGCAGATGTCGGGCTGGACGACGACGGTGCCGAACTCGGTGCGGAAGATCGCCCCGGTCGGGCAATCGTCGAGACAGGCCGCCTCGGTGCAGTGCTTGCAGACGTCGGACTCCATCAGCCAGCGGAAGTCGCCGCCCTCGCGCCGGAAGTTGGCCTGCTGGTCGCCGAGCGGCACCGGCTGCTCGACGAAGGCGACGTGGCGCCAACGGTCGGCGCCGAGGCCGACCGAGTTGTCGTGCGAGCTGCCCGCCCAGCCGACCAGGTCGTCGGGCACTTCGTTCCACTCCTTGCAGGCGACCTCGCAGGCCTTGCAGCCGATGCAGACCGAGGTGTCGGTGAAGAACCCGAACCGCTCCATCAGCCCATCCCCGTCGCCGCGGTGATCCCGGCCCGTCGCCGGTACTCCTCGACCAGCACGGTCCGCCCCGGCCCGCGCGGCCGCCGTCCCGGCCGGATGTCGACCGAGAGCGCCTTCACCTCCTGGATGTGGGAGCTCGGGTCGAGCGCCATCGAGGAGAGCTCGTTCATCGAGTCGCCCCGGGCGAGCCCGTTCGGGCCCCAGTGGTAGGGCATGCCGATCTGGTGGACCACCCGCCCGTCGACCCACAGCGGGGTCATCCGCTCGGTCACCATCACCCGCGCCTCGACCGCGCCGCGGGCGCCGACGATCGTCGCCCAGCCGGCGTGCTCGAGCCCGCGCTCGGCCGCCAGCTCGGGCGAGACCTCGCAGAAGAACTCGGGTTGCAGCTCCGCCAGGTAGGGCGTCCAGCGCGACATCCCGCCCGCGGTGAAGTGCTCGGTCAGCCGGTAGGTGGTCGCGGCGAAGGGGAAGACCTCGGCGCCCGGCTCGTCAGGGTCCGGGTGGTAGCGGTTCCACTCGTGCTCGTAGAGCTGCCGCGCCGGGTCGCGCTGGTGCTCGTGCAGGAGGTTACGGACCGGCGAGTCCTGCGGCTCGTAGTGGGTCGGCAGCGGGCCGTCGGCGACGCCCGCCGGGGCGAAGAGCCAGCCGCGCCCGTCGGCCTGCATGATGAACGGCTCGTCGCCGCGCAGCGCGTCGGGCCCGGTCGCGCCCTCGGGCGGGACGTAGTCGGGTGGCTTGCCGGCCTCGAAGTCGGGCGTGTCGTGGCCGACCCATTCGCCCTTCCCCTCGTCCCACCAGACGAGTTTCTTGCGCTCCGACCACGGCTTCCCCGAGGGGTCGGCGGAGGCGCGGTTGTAGAGGATGCGACGGTTGGCGGGCCAGGCCCAGGCCCACTCGCCGCCGGTCCAGTTCTGCTCCGAGGCGGGCTTGCGGCGCGCCGTCTGGTTGACGCCTTCGGCATAGCAGCCGCAGTAGATCCAACAGCCGCAGGAGGTCGAGCCGTCGGCCTTCAGCTCGGTATAGGCGGAGAGCATCTCGCCATCGGCGTTCCAGCCGTTGATCTCGGCGAGCACCGCGTCGGCGAGCGGCTCCTCGATCTCGCCCTCGGTCGGGTAGTCCCAGGTGAGGTCGAGGATCGGCCGGTCGTTGCGGTCGCCCGAGTCGGCGAGGCGCTCGCGGACCTTCCGTCCCAGGTGGTAGGTGAACCAGAGGTCGGAGCGCTGGTCGTCCCTCGGGTCGACCGCCTTGTGGTGCCACTGCAGCATCCGCTGGGTGTTGGTGAAGGTGCCCTCCTTCTCGGTGTGGGCGGCGGCGGGCAGGAAGAAGACCTCGGTGTCGATGTCCGCGGTGCGCATCTCGCCGGACTCGATCTCCGGCCCGTCCTTCCACCAGGTCGCCGACTCGATCAGCGAGAAGTCGCGCACCACCAGCCAGTCGAGCTTCGACATCCCCAGCCGCTGCATCCGCGTGTTGGCCGAGCCGACCGCCGGGTTCTGGCCGAACAGGAAGAACCCCTTCACCTTGCCTTCGACCATCGCCATCGTCGTGTCGTAGGTCGAGTGGCTGCCGGTGAGGCGGGGCAGGTATTCGAAGCAGTAATCGTTCTCCGCCGTCGCCGCCCTCCCCCACCACGCCTTCAGCAGGCTGACGACGTAGTCGTCCATGTTGCCCCAGAAGCCGCGCGCCGGCGAGTCGGCGGCGATGAAGTCGGCGAGGTCGTCGTGGCCGTGCGCGTGCGGCATCGGGATGTAGCCGGGGAGCGTGTCGAAGAGGGTCGGGATGTCGCTCGAGCCCTGGATCGAGGCGTGCCCGCGCATCGCCATCACGCCGCCGCCCGGGCGTCCCATGTTGCCGAGCAGGAGTTGCAGGATCGAGGCGGCGCGGATGTACTGCGAACCGATCGTGTGCTGGGTCCAGCCGACCCCGTGGACGAAGGCGGTCGTCCGCTCGCGACCCGAGTTCTCGACGAAAAGGCGGCAGACCTTGGCGAAGACGTCCTGCGGCACGCCGCACACCCGTTCGACCATCTCCGGCGTGTAGGCGGCGTAGTGGCGCCTGAGGATCTGCCAGACGCAGCGCGGGTGCCGGAGGGTCTCGTCGCGGCGGATCTCGCCGCGGCCGCCGGGGCCGCCGAGCTCGTCCTCCTGCAGGCGGTCGACGTTGCCCTCCTGGTCGCGCTGGCCGGCGGCGGCGCCGACGAAGGCCCCCTCGTACTGCCAGCTCCGCGGGTCGTAGCTCATCGTCGCCTCCTCGTAGCCCGAGAAGAGGCCCTCGGCGCCCGCGTCCTCGAACCGCTCGCCGACGATCGTCGAGGCGTTGGTGTAGGCGAGGACGTACTCGCGGAAGTCCGATTCGGTGGTGAGGACGTGGTTGATGATGCCGCCGAGGAAGGCGATGTCGGTGCCCGCGCGGAGCGGCACGAACTCGTCGGCGAGGGCGCTGGTGCGACTGTAGTGCGGGTCGACGTGGATGACCGTCGCGCCCCGCGCCTTCGCCTCGACCACCCACTGGTAGGCGACCGGGTGGGCCTCGGCCATGTTCGAGCCCTCGAGCACGATCAGGTCGGAGTTCTGCAGGTCGCCGGGGAGGGTCGAGGAGGCGCCGCGGCCGAAGCTGGTGCCGAGCCCGACCACGGTCGAGCTGTGGCAGACCCGCGCCTGGTTCTCGATCTGGATCACCCCGAGTGCGGTGAGGAGCTTCTTGATCAGGTAGTTCTCCTCGTTGTCGAGGGTGGCGCCGCCGAGCGCCGCGATGCCCATCGTGCGGTGCAGCAGGTCGCCGTCCTCTTCCTCCTCCCAGCCGCGGCGGCGGTCGCGGACGACGCGGTCGGCGATCATGTCCATCGCCGTCTCGAGGTCGAGCCGCTCCCAGTCGGAGGCGCCGGGGCGACGGTGGAGGACGTGGCGCTCGCGGCTCGAGCCGGTGGTCAGCTGCCTGGTCGCCGAGCCCTTCGGGCAGAGCCGGCCGCGGCTGTGCGGGGCGTCGGGATCGCCCTCGATCTGGACGATCTCCCCGTCCTTGACGAAGATGTTCTGGGCGCAGCCGACGGCGCAGTAGGGGCAGACCGACTTGACCGTGCGGTCGGCGGTGGCGGTGCGGGCGCGCAGCTCCTTGGACCACCGCGATTCGGCCGCGGCGCCGCGGCCGAGCCTGTCCGCGCCGCGCAGCTGGCGGACCAGCGGCAACTCGCCGGGCGACGGGACGCGGAGGTTCATCCGGCGCTCCGCAGCTCGCGGGCGGCCCGCTCCTTCACCCACTCGATCACCCGCGGGTTGGTGGTCGGGTTGTGGGCGGGCGGCTCGAAGAGGTCCTGGGCGGGCGCCGTGTCGTCGTCGGCCGGGCGACCGGTGGCGATCATGTAGGCGAGGCCGGGCCGGATTCCCAGCTGCCGCGCCACCGCCTCATAGTCGAGGCCGGAATCGAGCAGCTCCTTGACCTGCGCACGCGTCGCCACGGGGTCTCGTTACCCGCGTCCCGGGTCTTGAAAAGCGCCGCGGACGGAGGACTCGCGGGGGCGCCGAACCGGACGAAGGCGGTTGCGTTCGGCGCTGCCGCCGAACGTCGCGGGAGCGGTGCCCGGCTGCGGTCCAGGCGGCCTCTACCCCTGGAACCGCACCGACAATCAGCCGTTGTCGCCGATCGGGGCGGCGGCGACGTGCTCGAAGCGCATCGGCAGGCGCTCGGCGAGGTCGCGGGCGGCGGCGGTGCCGTCCGGATCGTCCTCGGCCGTGCCGGTCGCCAATATGACCTCGTCGGCCGGGAACTCGCGCAGCGCGTCCTCGATCGCCAGGACGACGTCGGAGTCACCCACCTCGGCCCGGGCATCGACGTGCTCCCGTCGCAGGCTTGCCACGGTGATGTCGAGCTTGTGCCGAGCCTCTGCCTCGGACGCGCCGACATCGCTCGCCCAGCGGTCGAGGAAGTGCGGGCGGGTCGGTGCCAGCGCGAGGATCTGCGTCGGGCGATCGCCCCTCGCTTCGGCCGCCCGCACGACCCGCTCGGCGGTTCCCTCGTCGGCGACCGGCTCGGTCAGTGCCAGCAGGACGCGGTGCGTGGCGTCGGGCGGCGGCGCGACTTCGATCGGCTCCTTCGGCCTGCTCCGCACCGCCACGAAGACCACCGCGAGCAACAGCACGACGGCGACGATGATCGCCAGTCCCGGACCGCCGA
>DASZUH010000186.1:0-10899 GCA_035547715.1 Solirubrobacterales bacterium | reverse complement strand
CGGCTACCTCGAGATCGCCACGCCGCAGGTGATGGACGAGGCGCTCTGGCACCGCAGCGGCCACTGGGACAACTACAAAGACGAGATGTACTTCATGCAGGCCGACGACCGGCGCTTCGCGCTGCGGCCGATGAACTGCCCGGGCGCCTGCCTCGTCTTCGGGTCCGACCGCCACAGCTACCGCGAGCTGCCGCTGCGGCTCGCCGAGTTCGGCCGGGTCAGCCGCAACGAGCGCGAGGGCGTCCTCCACGGGCTGCTCCGCGTCCGCGCCTTCACCCAGGACGACGCCCACGTCTACTGCACCGAGGACCAGATCACCGCCGAGGTCGCCTCGATCTGCGAGGCGATCGACGAGCTCTACGCGCGCTTCGGCTTCGAGGACGTGAAGGTCGAGCTCTCGACCCGTCCCGACAAGTCGATGGGGACCGAAGAGCAGTGGCGGCGGGCCGAGGCGGCGCTGCAGGAGGCGCTCGAATCGCAGGGCCGCGAGTACGAGCTGAACCCCGGCGACGGCGCCTTCTACGGGCCGAAGATCGACTTCCACGTGACCGACGCGCTGGGCCGCTCCTGGCAGTGCGGCACCTGCCAGCTCGACTTCCAGATGCCCGAGCGCTTCGACCTCTACTACACCGGCGCCGACGACCAGGCGCACCGGCCGGTGATGATCCACCGGGCGCTGCTCGGCTCGATGGAGCGCTTCGCCGGGATCCTGATCGAGCACTACGCGGGCCGCTTCCCGACCTGGCTGGCGCCGGTGCAGGCGATCGTCCTGCCGATCGCCGACCGCCACAACGACTACGCGCGGCGCGCCCACGACGAGCTCTCGGAGCTCGGCGTGCGGGTCGCGATCGACGACCGCTCGGAGTCGATCGGGCGCAAGATCCGCGATGCCGAGATGGGCCGTTACCCGTACATGCTGGTGGTCGGGGACCGCGAGCAGGAGGGCGGCGCGGTGGCGGTGCGCTCGCATGCGGACGGCGACCTCGGGGCGGAGTCGGTCGCCGGGTTCGCCGCCCGGATCGAGACCGAGACGGCTTCCGATTGATGGCAGGCGCGAGACCTGTCTATACTTCGCTCCACTTGACTGTGGGTATCGTAAATATTCGCCGTGGCCGCTGAGCGTCCCGTGCCCACCATCCGAAGCCTCGTCCACTTGAAGCAACTCCACTCTCACTAGTGCCGGTTCCGCGTAGGTTCGATCGGCGCCCACCAGAGCGCGACACGACGAGGATCAACGAACGGATCCGCGTCCCCCAGGTGCGCCTGATCGGCGCCGACGGCGAGCAGCTCGGGATCGTCGACACCGCCGAGGCGCTGCGCCGTGCCCAGGCCGCCGACCTCGACCTGGTCGAGGTGGCGCCGAACTCCAAACCGCCGGTCACCCGGATGCTCGACTACTCGAAGTACAAATACGAGCAGGAGCAGAAGCAGAAGGCGGCGCGCAAGCACCAGCAGCAGGTCAACATCCGCGAAATCAAGCTGCGGCCGAAGATCGCGGAGAACGACTACAACACCAAGAAAGGCCACGTCGAGCGCTTCCTCCGTCACGGCGACAAGGTCAAAATCACGATCATGTTCCGCGGCCGCGAGCAGGCCCATCCGGAGCGCGGTCGCGATCTGCTGCAGAAGCTCTTCGAGGACCTCGGTGGCCTGGCGACGATCGAGTCGGCGCCGCTGCAGGAAGGCCGCAACATGAGCATGCTGCTGGCGCCGAGCAAAGAGGCCCGCGCCGAGAGCACCCCGACCGTCGACGCCGCCGCGGCCGCCGACGGCACCGCGCCGACGGCGTAGCCCTCGGTTTCGGCGGGGCGCTGGGAGGTGGCGCCGGTCGGCCCGTGCTTCGGGGGTGCGGCGGCCGTCCGAGGTGCGTCCCGGGCGTCTCGTGGCGGCCCTGGCAGGTTGTGACCGCCACGAGACGCCCGGGACGTGAGGGTTTCGCAGGGAAGGTCACAGGGACGGGACGATCTCCGCCCTTCCGTCACGGTTCCACATCGGGTGGGGACGCGATGCATGTTTTGACCTTGCTATGGCAGGGTCAAAACACGCATCGTGATCCGGGCGGATGAGGATCCATGACGTTCCCGGAGTCTTCGTCACGGGACCCGCGCACTTCGTGGAGGACCCTGCGCGTCCCCCGGCACTCGTCACGAAGCTTCAACACTCCCCACGGGACCCGGCCTTCTCGGTGGCGGCCACAACCTGCCAGGGCCGCTACCGAGAAGGCCGGACGCTACTCGGACGGCCGCCCCCGCCTCCACCCCCGGGCGACAGCTTCCCGTCCCCGGCTTCAAACCGCGCCGCCCCGTCCGCGGAATCAGCCATCAAGGCCACCGCGCCGCCCACGGTCAGGCGCTGAGCAGTTCCGGATCCGGCGGCGCCAGGATGTCGGCGATGCGCTCCGCCGCCTTGCCGTCCCAGAGGGGCGGCGGCTCGTGCGGGGCGGTCGGGCGGGTGGCGAGCGTCGCGGGGATCTCGGCGATCGCCGCCGGGTCGAGGCCGAGCAGGGTGTTCGTCCCCAGCTCGACCGTCACCGGGCGCTCCGTGTTGGCCCGCAGGGTGAAGCAGGGGATGCCGAGGTAGGTCGTCTCCTCCTGGATCCCGCCCGAGTCGGTGAGCACCGCCTTGGCGTCGGTGACCAGGGAGAGGAAGTCGAGGTAGCCGAAGGGCTCGGTCAGGGTCAGCCCCTCCGGCGCCTCGAGGTCGAGCGCCGCCATCATCTTGCGCGTCCGCGGGTGGACGGGGAAGACGACCGGCATGTCCCGGGCGAGGTGGGAGAGCTGCGCGACCGTCTCGGCGAGGAGCGGCCCGTCGACCAGCGCCGGGCGGTGCAGGGTCACCAGCAGGTAGGAGCCGGGCGAGAGGCCGAGCCTCGCCGCCGCGCCCGCCCCCGCGATCCGCTCCTCCAGTGCGACCAGCGTGTCGATCATCGTGTTGCCGACGAAGTGCATCCGTTCCGGGGCGATGCCTTCGGCGCGCAGGTTGCCGATCGCCTCCTCGGAGTGGAGGAAGAGGTGGGAGCCGAAGCGGTCGGCGACGATCCGGTTGACCTCCTCGGGCATCGAGAGGTCGAAGCTCCGCAGCCCCGACTCGACGTGGGCGACCGGCACCTCCATCTTCACCGCGGTCAGCACCGCCGCCAGGGTCGAGTTGACGTCGCCGGGGACGACCAGGAGGTCGGGCCGCTCGTTCTCGATCACCGGCTCCAGCCGTTCCATCGTCCGCGCGGTCTGCTGGGCGTGGGTGCCGGAGCCGACCTCGAGCATGTGGTCGGGCGCGGGGACGCCGAGCTCCTCGAAGAAGATCTCCGACATCGCCCGGTCGTAGTGCTGGCCGGTGTGGACGATCGCGTGCCGGCCCTCGGGCAGACGGCTTCGCATGGCGGAGATGACGGGCGCCGTCTTGACGAAGTTGGGACGGGTGCCGACGACATAGAGGATGCGCATCGGGGGGTGACCCTACCCGGACCCTCGGTTCTGCTTCAATGTCGGACCCGTATGCCGAAGATGAAAACTCATTCGGGCGCCAAGAAGCGCTTCAAGAAATCCGCCAACGGCAAGATCCGTGGGCGGCACGCGTTCTCGAGCCACATCCTCGAGAAAAAGTCGCCGAAGCGTAAGCGCAAGATGGCGAAGCCCGCGCCGATCGCCAAAGTCGACGTCCCGAACGTCCGCAAGCTTCTCGGAGGCGGCAGGTGAGCCGCGTCAAGCGCAGCGTCCACGCGCGCAAGAAGCGCCGCAAGGTCCTGAAGGAAGCCAAGGGCTACTTCGGCCGCAAGCACTCTTCCTACCGGTTCGCCAAAGAGCAGGTCCAGCGGTCGGGCATGTACGCCTACCGCGACCGTCGCAACAGGAAGCGGACCTTCCGTCGCCTCTGGATCACCCGGATCAACGCCGCCGCGCGGCTGGAGGGGATGAGCTACTCCGAACTGATGAACGGCCTGAACAAGGCCGAGGTCGAGGTGAACCGCAAGATGCTGGCCGAGATCGCCGTCTCGGACCCGGAGGGGTTCCGCCGATTCGTGGAGATAGCCCGGGAGGGTGTGGCCGCCTGAGCGCAGGCTGACACCTTTCACTCTTCCGGGCGGGCCGCAGAGATGCGGCCCGTTTTGCGTTTCGAGGCGGGGCGTTTCAGGAGGGGTTGAGGTCAGTCGGGAGAACCGGACGACGAGCGAGAAGACGAAGCGATGATCGAGAGCAAGGACAACGAGAAGCTGAAGCTGGTGCGGAAGCTGCGCGAGCGCAGGCATCGCGAGCGCGAGGGGCTGTTCACGACCGAGGGCGAGGACCTGCTCGAGGCCGGTCTCGCCGCCGGCGCCGAGCCGCGGTTCGTGCTTGTCGCGGCGGGCTCTGGGGTCGGTGCCGCAAAGCTCGGTGACACCCGGTTGAGAGGGCCGGTCGACGAGGTCGAGCCCGGGCTGCTCGCCTCGGTCTCCGCGCTCGGCTCCGGGACCCGCGCGATCGCCGTCTGGCCGCGCCCGGAGCAGGGCATCGTCGCGGCCCCCTGCGTCTACCTCGACGGAGTCGGTGATCCCGGCAACGTCGGCGCGATCGTCCGCACCGCCCACGCCCTCCTCGACGCGACCGTCGCCCTCGGCCCCGACTGTGCCGATCCCTGGGGACCGAAGGCGACCAGGGCGAGCATGGGGTCGCTCTTCGCCCACCCGCCCGTGGTGGTCGCCGGGGTCGAGGCGACGCCGGAACCCCGGGTCGCGCTCGTCGCCCACGGTGGCGAAGGGCTCTCGGCCCTGGACGGGGCCGGCACCGTCTGCCTCGGGTCCGAGCGGGACGGGCTGCGGCCGGATGTCGTCGCCGCCTGCGATGCCGAGGTGACGATTCCCCTGCACGGAGGCGCGGAGTCGTTGAACGTCGCCGCCGCCGCGGCGGTAGCGTGCGCGCGGATGAGCGAGGCGCCGACAGATGCTTGAGCGGATCGAGAAGATCCGGCTGGAGGCGAGCGAGGCGATCGTCGACGCCCCGACCAGCGCCGCGCTCGAGGACCTGCGGGTCTCCTACCTCGGCCGCAAAGCCGAGCTGACCCAGATCCTGCGCGGCATCGCGCAGCTGCCGCCGGAGGAACGCGGCCCGGTCGGCGGCGCCGCCAACAAGGCCCGCAAGGAGCTCGAAGCGCTGATCGAGCAGAGTGCCGAGCGCCTCGACGCGGCCGAGCTCGACGCCAAACTCGTCGCCGACCGCGTCGACGTGACGATGCCCGGCGCCCCGCCCCGCCCGCTCGGCCACCAGCACCTGATCACCCGCACCACGCGGCTGATCGAGGACATCATGGTCGGGCTCGGCTACGAAGTCGCCGAAGGCCCGGAGATCGAGCACGACTACTACAACTTCACCGCCCTGAACCACCCGGTCGGCCACCCGGCGCGGCAGCTCCAGGACACCTTCTACATCCAGTCGCACCCCGATGTGCTGCTGCGCACGCACACCTCGCCGATGCAGATCCGGGCGATGGAGACCAAGGCGCCGCCGCTCTTCATCGTCATCCCGGGCAAGGTCTACCGGCGCGACTCCGACGCCACCCACAGCCCGATGTTCCACCAGATGGAGGGGCTGGCGATCGCCGAGGGGCTGACCCTCGCCGACCTCCAGGGGACGCTGCTGGCGATGTCGCGGGCGCTCTTCGGCGACACCCGCGAGGTGCGGCTGCGGCCCCACTACTTCCCCTTCACCGAGCCGAGCGTCGAGGTCGACGTCTCCTGCTTCCAGTGCGAGGGCACCGGCGTGTTGCCGAACGGCGAGCGCTGCAACCTCTGCAAGGGCCAGGGCTGGATCGAGATCCTCGGTGCCGGGATGGTCGACCCGAACGTGCTCGGCTTCGTCAGGGAGATGGGCTACGACCCCGAGCAGGTGCAGGGCTTCGCCTACGGCCTCGGGATCGAGCGGGTGGCGATGCTGCGGCACGGCATCCCCGACCTGCGCCGCTTCTTCGACAACGACGTGCGGATGCTGGAGCAGTTCTCGTGAGGGGCGACGACTGATGCGGGTGCCGTACTCCTGGCTGCGCGAATACTGCGACCCGGGCCTCGGTCCGGCGGAGCTCGCCGACCGCCTGGTGATGACCGGCACCGAGGTCGAGCGGATCGACGTCGTCGGCCCGCCGTCGCCCGACAACTTCGTCATCGGCAAGGTCACCGAGGCGGGCCGGCACCCGGACGCCGACCGGCTGCGGGTCTGCACCGTCGACGTCGGCGAGGACGCCCCGCGGACGATCGTCTGCGGCGCCCCCAACGTCGGCGCCGGCCAGACCGTCGCCGTCGCCCTGCCCGGGGCGCGGATGCCGGGCGGCGAGAAGCTGCGCAAGGCGAAGCTGCGCGGGGTCGCCTCGGAAGGGATGATCCTCGCCGCCGACGAGCTCGAGATAAACGACGACCACGTGGGCATCATGGTCCTCGACGAGGCGCTCGCCGCGGGCACGCCGCTGGCCGAGATCCTGCCGCTGGCCGAGCCGGTGCTGGAGATCGAGGTCACCCCGAACCGCAGTGACTGCTTCGGCGTCTACGGCGTCGCCCGCGAGGTCCACGCGGTGACCGCGGCGGCGCTCGCGCCGGCGCCGTGGGAGGAGGACGCGCCCGCCGCGGGCTCGGGCCGGGCCGAGGACTTCGCCGCGGTGACGGTCGAGGTCCCCGACCTCTGCCCGCGCTTCACCGCCCGCGTCTTCACCGACGTCACGGTCGGCCCTTCGCCGCTCTGGCTGCAGGAGCGGCTCTCGGCGGCGGGCATGCGGCCGATCTCGAACATCGTCGACATCACCAACTACGTGATGCTGATGACGGCGCAGCCGCTGCACGCCTACGACCTCGACGAGGTCCCCGGCGGCGAGCTGATCGTGCGCACCGCGCGGCCGGGGGAGAGGCTGACGACGCTCGACGGGGTCGAGCGTGAGCTCGACGCCGACACCGTCCTCGTCTGCGATCGCGACCGGCCGACCGGGATCGCGGCGGTGATGGGCGGCCAGGTCTCCGAGGTCTCCGCGGCGACCACCCGGGTCCTGCTCGAGGTGGCGAACTGGAACGGCACCAACGTGCTCGAGACGAGCCGCCGGCTCGGCCTCCGCTCCGAGGCCTCGGCGCGCTTCGAGAAGCAGCTCCACCCGGACCTCTGCCTGCGCGCGCAGGCGGTCGCCTCGCGGCTGATCGTCGAGCTCTGCGGCGCCAGGTTGGTGCCGGGGACGATCGACGTCGCCGCGCCCGAGCCGCCCGCGCGGACGCTGCGGCTGCGCGGCGCCCGGGTGAGCGGGATCCTCGGCATGGACATCCCGCAGGCCGACCAGCGCGCCTACCTCGAGCGGCTCGGCTTCGAGGTGCTCTCCGACGGCGACGACCTCGAGGTCACGGTGCCGCCCGACCGCCACCATGACGTGACCCGGGAGATCGACCTGATCGAGGAGGTCGGCCGACTGCACGGCTTCGCCGAGCACCTGCCGACGACGCTGCCGCGGGTCGGCGAGGGCAAGGTCGGCCGGCTGAACCGCACCCAGCGGCTGCGGCGGCGCGCCGAGGATGAGCTGCGGGACCTGGGCTTCGACCAGATCGTCGGCTGGAGCTTCACCGACCCCGGCGAGGCCGGCCGCCTCCGCATCCAGGAGCCCGACCCGCGCGCCGACCCGATCCGGGTCGCCAACCCGCTCTCCGACGAGGGCGCCGCGATGCGGACGACCCTGCTCGGCTCGCTGCTCGACGTCGCCGCGCGCAACCTGGCGCGGGGCCGTGACGCGGTGGCGCTGTTCGAGGCGGGCGCGGTCTACCTGCGCGGCGCGGCGCCTGCCAAGGGCGGCCCACTCGCGGGCAACTTCCCCGGCAACAGGCCGGCCCCGGCGACCGAGCCGCACCGCTACGGCGCGCTCGCGGTCGGCCCCTTGGTGCCGAAATCGTGGCGGGGGGGCGGCGAGCCGGTCGACTTCTTCGCCCTGAAGGGCGTGCTCGAGTCGCTCGCCTCCGGCCTCGGCTGCCCGCCGCTCGGCTTCGAGCCCGCGAGCGAGCCGTTCCTGCACCCGGGCCGCAGCGCCGAGGTGTCGGTCGGCGGCGTGCCCCTCGGCTGGCTCGGCGAGGTCCACCCGCTGGTCTGTCGGACCTGGGACATCGCCGCCGCGGTCGGTTTCGAAATCGACGCGGCGCCGCTGCTCGCGGCGGCGACGCTCGGCGAGGAGGAGTTCGAGGACGTCACCACTTTCCCGGCGGCGCGGCGCGACATCGCCGTCGTCGTCCCCGCCGACGCGGCGGCGGCCGACGTCGTCGCCGCGGTGCGGGCGGGTGGCGGCGAGCTGCTCCGGGACGTCCGGATCTTCGACCTCTACGCGGGCGAGCAGCTCGGCGAGGGGCGCAAGAGCCTGGCCCTGGCGCTCGAGTTCCGCGCCGCCGACCGGACGCTGACCGACGAGGAGGTCGAGGCCGCGCGCGGCTCGATCCTGGCCGAGCTGGAGAAGATCGGGGGGACGCCGCGTGAATAGCGATCCCGTGCAGCCGCTCGACGGGGCGCCCGCGGCGCGGGTGCTGGTCGCGGGCGCGAACGGCTTCACCGGCGCTCTGGCGGCGAAGCTCGTCTGGGACCACCCGCGCCTGGAGCTGGTCGCGGCGACCTCGCGCTCGGACGCCGGCAGGCGCCTCGACGCGCTCTATCCGCGCTACCGGGTGCCGGTGACGCTGACCGAGCTCGACCTGAACGACGCCGATTTCCTCGACGGGATCGACGCCGCGATCGTCGCCTACCCGCACGGTGCCGCCGCGCCGACCGATGAGGCGCTGCGCGCCGCCGGGATCAAGGTGGTCGACCTCTCGGCCGACTTCCGCCTGCGCGACAGCGGCGTCTACGAGCTCTGGTACGGCGAGCACGGCGCGCCCGACCTCTTCGGCCAGGGCGTCTACGGGCTGACCGAGATGTACCGCGAGGAGCTGCGCGGCGCCGACCTTGTCGCCACGCCGGGCTGCTATCCGACCGCGACCGTGCTCGGGCTGGCGCCGCTCGCCGAAAAGGGGCTGCTCGAGGAGGTCTTCGTCGCCGCGATGCAGGGCACCTCGGGCTACGGCCGCTCCAGCGACGACCTCGTCCACTTCTCCGCGATGAGCGAGAACGCCTTCCCCTACAAGTCCGAGGGCCATCGGCACCGGCCCGAGATCGAGCAGGAGCTGGCGGCACTCGGCAGCCCCGCGCCGGTGACCTTCGTGCCGCACCTGATCCCGCTCGACCAGGGGGAGCTGGCGACCTGCTTCGCGACCCTGACCGAGGTGACCTCGCGCGACGCGATCCTCGATCTCTACGCGAGGCGCTACGCCGACGAGCCCTTCGTCCGCGTCCTCGACGGCCCGCCCAACCTGCGGGCCGTGCGGGACACGAACGAATGCCACGTCTACGTGACGGTCGCGGAGCGGGGGAGGGTGATGGCCTTCTCGGCGCTCGACAACATCTGGAAGGGCGCCGCCGGCCAGGGCGTGCAGAACCTGAACCTGATGCTCGGCCTCGACGAGACGGAGGGGCTGCGGTGAGCGGCGCGCCGGGTTCCGAGGAGAGCTTCTTCCGCTCGCGGTGGGTGGAGGCGCCTGCGGGGGTGCGGGAGCTCGACCCCGCCCGGCTGGCGCCCGGCTTCCGTGCCGCGGGCGTCCACTGCGGCCTCAAGGGCGGCGGCAAGACCGACGTCGGCCTGCTCGTCTGCGATGCCGAGCGGGTCGACTCGGCGCTGGTCCTCACCCGCAACGCCTCGGCTGCGGCGCCGATCCGGGTCTGCCGGGAGCTGGTCGACCGCGACCACGTGCGTGCCGCGGTGATCAACTCGGGCAACGCCAACGCCGAGACCGGCGCCAAGGGCTTCGCCGACGCGCTGGCGATGTGCGAACGGGCCGCCGACGCGCTCGGCCTCGAGGCCGACCAGGTGGCGGTGGCCGAGACCGGCGTGATCGGCGTGCCGATGCCGATGAGCGCCGTGCTGCCGGGGATCGAGCAGGCGGCCAGGCACCTCTCCGGCGAGGGCGGTGCGATCTTCGCCGAGGCGATCATGACCACCGACCGCTGGCCCAAGGCGGTGACGGTCGCGGTCGACGGCGTCACCCTCTCGGCGCAGGCGAAGGGCGCCGGGATGATGCAGCCGAACATGGCGACGCTGCTCTCCTTCGTGCAGACCGACGCCGTCGTCGCGGACCCCGGCGCGGCGCTGCGCGGCGCGGTCGAGACCTCCTACAACCGGATCACGGTCGATGGCCAGATGAGCACCAACGACACGGTGCTGCTGCAGGCGACCGGCGCCTCCGGCAGGCGGCTGCCCGCCGGGCTGCTCGAGGCGGTGCTGCTGCAGCTGGCGATCGAGATCATCCGCGACGGCGAGGGCGCCCACCGGGTCGGGCTGATCCGGGTCGAGGGCGCCGCCGACCGCGGCGAGGCCGAGCGGGTCGCGCGGGCGATCGCCAACTCGCCGCTGGTGAAGACCGCGCTTTACGGGCGCGACCCGAACTGGGGACGGATCGCGCAGGCGGCCGGCGCGGCGCTGGCCGGGGCCGAGATGAACGAGATCGGCGCCGAGTCGATCGACGCCGCCGAGCTCGGCGGCGAGGGGACCGAGGCCGAGATCGGCCTCCGACTGAGCCGGGGTGACGCCCGGGCGCACGTCTACTTCTCCGACCTCGGGCACGAGTACGTGACCCTGAACGCGGAGTACACGACGTGACCGAGCGCGCCCCGCAGTCGCGAGCGGCGGCCACGAGCGTGCAGACGCTGCTCGAGGCCCTGCCCTACATCCGCGAGTTCCACGGCCGCACGGTGGTGATCAAGTACGGCGGCGCGGCGATGCTCGACGAGGGCCTGCGCGACGCCTTCGCCGCCGACGTCGTGCTGCTCAAGTACGTCGGCCTGAACCCGATCGTCGTCCACGGCGGCGGTCCCGAGATCACCCGCTACATGGACA
>DASZUH010000185.1:0-17567 GCA_035547715.1 Solirubrobacterales bacterium | reverse complement strand
CTCGCCGCCGAGGACGGCCTCTCGGTGCTGATGGTCGAGCAGAACGTCGGCCAGGCCCTGCGCGTCGCCGACCACGTCTACGTCATCCGCTCGGGCCGGATCATCCTCGAGGGCGAGGCGACCCGGATGCGCGAACGGGACGACTGGTGGGACCTGTTCTGAGCCGCGCCCGCGGCCGGCTCCTCAGCGCGAGGTCCGCGCCTTCGTTTCGGTGTCGAGGACGATCAGCGTCTTGGTGCCGGTGATCCGACCGCTGCGGCGGAGCAGGTCGATCACCCGGGTCAGGTCGGCGACGTCGCGGACGCGCAGGTGCACCAGCGCGTCCGGGTCGCCCGCGGTCGTGTAGACGGCGTCGACCTCGGGCAGGTCGGCGGCGATGCCGGCGATGTCGGCGACCTTGGTTTTGCCGGTGAAGCGCAGCTCCGTGAACGCCTCGATCGGCCGACCCAGCTTCTCGTGGTCGAGGACGACGGTGAAGCCGGTGATCACCCCGATCTCTTCGAGCCGGGCGATGCGGCGTTTGACCGCCGGCGCCGAGAGGCTGACGACCCCGCCGATCTCGGCCAGCGTGCGCCGGCCGTCCGCGACCAGGAGGTCGATGATTTCGAGATCGGTGCCGTCGACGTCGATTTCGTCGCTCATCCGGAGAGATCATAAGTCGAACGCGTCTGCGGCGGCGAAATCGATCGCCGGTGCCCCGGTCTTCATGGCTATCGGCCGCCGCGGCGCCCCACCCCTTGCGTTTTCGGCCTTCCGATTCAGAGATCGACGCTCTCGTTCGTCATTTCGTCATACATTCTGAGGTATCGAAGGTAGATTTCGCCTCTGACGACGTAATCCAATGACTTCTGGTCTATTTAGCCCGATGTAGTGGCTTCAGTGGACCGGGAGACTTAACTTTCCTGCGTGGCCTCCTCCAGCATCGCCGCCGAGACCTTGCCGGAAATCCCGAACCTCGACGTCCTCGAGCGCGTCCAGGACCGGGTCCTCTGGCTGGCGACCTCGATCATCCACCACGCCAACAAGGTCCGCGAGACCCGGTCGGGGGTGAAGGTCGGCGGCCACCAGGCCTCGTCGGCCTCGATGGTCGGGATCATGACCGCGCTCTGGTTCGAGCACCTGGCGGCGGCCGATCGCGTCTCGGTGAAGCCCCACGCGGCGCCGGTCCTGCACGCGATCAACTACCTGCTCGGCCGGCTCGACCCGGCCTACCTGACCGAGCTGCGCGCCTACCAGGGCCTGCAGAGCTACCCGAGCCGGATCAAGGACCCGGATCCGGTCGACTTCTCCACCGGCTCGGTGGGGATCGGTGCGACCGCGACGATCTGGAGCGCGATCGCCAACCGCTACGTGGTCGATCACTTCGAGGCGCCGCGGGCGGGCCGCGAGATCGCCCTGCTCGGCGACGCGGAGCTCGACGAGGGGGCGATCTGGGAGGCGCTGGTCGACCCGATGGTGCCCTCGCTCGGCGAGCTGACCTGGGTGGTCGACCTGAACCGGCAGTCGCTCGACCGGATCGTCCCCGACATCGCCGCGGGCCGGATGCAGGCGATGTTCGAGGCGGCCGGCTGGCAGACGATCGTGGTCAAGTACGGCCGCCTCCTGCGCGAGCTGTTCGCGCGTAAGGGCGGCGACGCGTTGCGGCGGCGGATCGACGCGATGCCCAACGAGGAGTACCAGCACCTGCTGCGCGCCGGGCCCGAGGAGCTGCGCCGAGGCGTGCCCGGCGCCGGTCGCGGCCGGCGCGAGATCGAGAAGCTGATCGGCGACCTCGACGACGCCGGGCTCGCCCGCGCGATCCGCGACCTCGGCGGGCACGACCTCGTCGACCTGACCCGGGCCTTCCGCGCCTGCGACGCCGACGAGCGCCCCTCGGTCGTCTTCGCCTACACGATCAAGGCCCGCGGCCTGGCCACCGAAGGTCATCCCGCCAACCACTCGGCCCTCCTCTCGATCGCCGAGTGGGAAGGGCTGGCGGCGGCCGTCGGCGCCGACCCCACGGACCCCTGGGCGCCCTTCCCGGCGGGCTCGCCCGAGGCCGGGCTCTGCGCGGCGACCGCCGCTCGCCTGCGGCGCCCGCCGGTCGAGCGGCACGAGCCGCCGCCGCTGCCCGTCGACGTCGGCCGCCACCACCGCGGCTCCGCCTCGACCCAGCAGGCCTTCGGCCGCTTCTTCGTCGACCTCGGCCACCGGGCGCCGGAGGCGGCCGGGTCGGTCGTCACGGTCAGCCCCGACGTCGGCACCTCGACCAACCTCGGCGGCTGGATCAACCACGCCGGGATCTGGAACCCGCGTGAGCGCGTCGACTGGTTCGCCGAGGACACCAACACGCTGGTCCGCTGGCGCGAGAACCGGCAGGGCCGCCACATCGAGCTCGGGATCGCCGAGGTCAACATGGTCTGCCTGCTGGGTGAGCTCGGCGCCACCTGGTCGCGCGACGGCCGGCCGCTGCTGCCGATCGGGACGATCTACGACCCCTTCGTCAACCGGGCGCTCGAGCCCTGGAGCTTCGGCATCTACGCGGGCGGCCAGTCGATCCTGGTCGGCACGCCCTCGGGCGTCTCGCTCGCCCCCGAGGGCGGCGCCCACCAGTCGATCTCGACGCCCTCGGTCGGCATCGGCCAGCCCGGCTGCGTCGCCTGGGAGCCCGCCTTCGGCCAGGACCTCGAGTGGGCGCTGCTCGACGCCCTCGGGCGGCTCGGGCGCGAGGGCGGCGAGTCGGCCTACTTCCGGCTCTCGACCCGGCCGATCGATCAAGCCTTGGCGGCCGTCCCCGATGACACCCCGTCGAGGGAGCTACGCCGCCAAGGCGCCCTCGGTGGCGGCTATCTCCTCCGTGCCGCCGCCGGGGGCTCCCCCGAGGTGACCCTGGTGGCGACCGGCGTGACCGTGCCCGAGGCGTGCGCCGCGCACGAGGAGCTGACCGCGGCGGGGGTCGCCGCCGACCTCGTCGTCCTCACCTCCGCCGACCTCGTCTTCAGGGCCCTACGCGCGCGACGGGGCCTCGCCCCGGGCGACGACGCGATCCTTGACCGGATCTTCCCGCCGGAGCGCGCGGCCCCGCTGGTGACCGTGATCGACGGCCATCCGCACGCCCTCGCCTTCCTCGCCGCGGTCAACGACGTGCCGCTGGCTCCGCTCGGCGTCGACGACTTCGGCCAGTCCGGCGACGTCGGGGACCTCTACCGCCACTTCGGAATCGACACCGAGACGATCGTCGGCGCGGCGATCGATCTACTCCCCTGACCCCGCGCCGAGGAGCACGATGAGCACCGCCACCGCAACCGAGATGCTGATGCCGAAGCTGTCGGACTCGATGGAGGAAGGGACGATCCTCTCCTGGCTGGTCGCCGACGGCACCGAGGTCACCGCCGGACAGGACCTGCTCGAGGTGGAGACCGACAAGGCCAACATGACCGTCGGGGCCGAGGGCGCCGGCGCGGTCCGGATCCTGGTCGAGGAGGGGGAGACGGTCGCGGTCGGCACCCCGATCGCACGGCTCGGCGGTGCCGCGGGGGAGGGCGCGACGCCGCCGCAGGCCGACGTGCCGACACCGCCGCCCGCGGCCGAGGTCGCCTCGCCGCCGCCCGTGGCGACCGACGGCGCGAGCGACGACACCCGCCGCAGCACCCCGCTGGCCCGCCGCGTCGCCCGCGCGCACGGCGTCGCGATCGACTCGCTCGGCGCCGGCTCCGGCATCGGCGGCCGGGTCGTCAAGGCCGACGTGCTGGCCGCGGCCGGAATCGAGACTTCGACTGCCCCGGAAACCACCCCCGCGGCGGCGCCGGCGCCGGAGGAAGACTCCGGCGCCGGTGCGGCCGCGAGCGTCGAGACCGCCAGGGGCGGCTCGAGCACGGTGGCGCTCTCCCGCCTGCAGACGGTGATCGCCCGGCGGATGGCCGAGGCGAAGGCGACCGTGCCGCACTTCCAGGTCGAGACCGAGGTGCGGATGGACGCGGCGATCGCCCTGCGGGCGGAGCTCAGGCGGGCCGCCGGGGACGGCCCGACGCCCTCCTTCAACGACCTGATCGTGCGGGCCGCGGCGCTCGCCCTGCGCCGGCACCCGAAAGCGAACGGCTCCTATCGCGACGGCGCCTTCGAGCTCCATGACCGGGTCAACGTCGGCATCGCGGTGGCGGCGCAGGATGCGTTGGTCGTGCCGACGATCTTCGACGCCGACGTCAAGTCGTTGGGGGAGATCGGGCGCGACTCGCGGCGCCTGGCCGAGCGGGTCAGGGCCGGGACCGTGACGCCCCCCGAGCTGGCCGGGGGGACGTTCACGGTCTCCAACCTGGGCATGTTCGGGATGACCGCGATCTACCCGGTGATCAACCCGCCGCAGGCCGCGATCCTCGGGGTCGGCAAGACGCGGACGGTCCTGGCGCGCGACGAGGCGGGCGAGATCGTCGACTCCGGCCTGATGACGCTGACCTTGAGCTGCGACCACCGGATCCTCTACGGGGCCGAGGCGGCCGAATTCCTCGGCGCGGTCCGCGACCTGCTCGAGTCGCCGCTGCGGGTGGCCCTGTGAGCGGCGCGACCGGGCTCACGGTGGCCGGGCGCGCGGCCAGGGCAAGATGCCCCACGTGTCCAGCCGATCTCAGCCGAGCCCGATCTCGCAAACTTGGCGCCCGGACTGCGATCAGCCCGGCGGGTCGCCCGCGGGCTGTCGGTCATCGGGGAGCTCGAGGGCGACGCGCTCGATCCGCAGGCCGTCGAGGGACTCGACGGTCATCCGCACGGAGTCGACGGTGACGACGTCGTCGACCCGGGGGCTGTGCCCGAGGGTCGAGAAGACGAGGCCGGCGATGGTGCGCTCCTCGCCGACGGGCAGGTGCGTGCCGGTGGTCTCGTTGAAGTCGTCGATCGTCATCGATCCGGCGACGACGGCGGTGTGGTCGCCGCGCCATTCGATCCGGTCGTCGGGGAGGTCGAACTCGCCTTCGATCTCGCCGACGATTTCCTCCAGGATGTCCTCCAGGCTGACGATGCCGACGGTATGTCCGTACTCATCGGCGACGAGGGCCAGCTGCTGGTTGCGTTCGCGCAGCTCGCGGAGCAGCGCGCCGAGGTCCTTGTTCTCGGGGACGATCAGCGCTTCGTGGACGAGATCGCGGATCCGGCTGGTGCGGTCGGCGCGCGCCGCGCTGGCGATCTCGATCGCGTAGGCGAGGCCGAGGGGCCGGTCGAGCGAGCCGTCGCCGACCGGATAACGGGCGTGGCGGACCGTGAGGATGCGGTCGATGGCCGCGCCGACGTCGAGGTCGGCGTCGAGCCAGGCGACGTCGGCCGCGGGCACCATCGCGTCGGCCGCCTCCTTGTCGGAGAACTCGAAGACTTTGTGGAGGAGCTCCTCCTGGGCGCGCGGGATCAGCCCCGTCTCCTCGGCCTCGTCGATCATCTCGCGCAGCTCCTGCGGGGAGCGGATCGAGTCGCCGACGGTGACGGTCTCGACCCCGAAGGGGCGGACCAGCAGGCGCGCCGAGCCCTGCAGCACCGCGACCACCGGGCGCAGGATCCTGGCCAGGAGGGCGATCGGCGGGGCGACGCGGATCGCGAGCGACTCGGCGCGGGCGAGGGTCAGGGCCTTCGGCGCGAGCTCGCCGACCACCAGGGCCAGGTAGGTGACGATCGCGAAGGCGATCGCGAAGTCGGCCCAGCCGGGGAGCGCGTCGCCGAGGATCGATTCGACCACCGGCTGGCCGACCGAGCCGCTGAGGATGCCGATCGCGGTGATGCCGATCTGGACGGTCGAGATCACCCGCACCGGGTCGTCCATCAGCGTCAACGCGGTCTTCGCGCCGGCGCTTCCGGCCGCCGCCCGCTCGCGCAGCACGCCGCGGCGCGCGGTGATCACCGCGTATTCGCCGATCACGAAGAAGGCGTTCGCGCCGACCAGCGCCAGCAGCGCCAGCAGGCGCAGCAGGTCACTCACGGCGGCGCCTCGTCCGGCCCATCGGCGAATCCTGACACCGCGCGCCCGCCGCGTCGCCCGCGGGGCTCCCCACCGAGCGCTGCGGGAAACGGCGGATGCAGTCCCTCCCCGCGGTCGGGACGATCCGGGGCGTGACCGAGGTGAGCGCGCCGCCGCGAGGATCCGCGCCCCCGCCCGACGCGCCCGCGTCGGCGGGCGGCCTCGGCGTCGCCGCCACCCGCAGCGCCGCCGACGTCCTCGCCGGGCTCGGCAGCGGCCCGGCCGGCCTGACCGCCGCCGAGGCGGCGCGGCGCCTCGCCCGCCACGGCCCGAACGCCCTGCGCAGCCACGGCGTCCGGCCGATCGCGGTCCTGGCGCGCCAGCTCCGCAACCCGCTGCTGATCCTGCTGGTCGCCGCCGCGCTGACCTCGATCGTCGTCGGCGAACGGACCGATGCGCTGATCATCCTGGGGATCATCTCGCTCAGCGTCGGGCTCGGCTTCTTCAACGAATTCCGCTCCGAGCAGGCGGTCGTGGCGCTGCACTCGCGGCTGCGCCACCACGCGCTGACGATCCGCGACGGGCAGGAGACCCCGGTCGACGTGACCGAGCTCGTCCCCGGCGACGTGGTCCGCCTGACCGTGGGCGACGTGGTGCCCGCCGACCTGCGCCTGATCCGGGCGGAGGGGCTCGAGTGCGACGAGGCCGTGCTGACCGGCGAGTCGATGCCCGCCGAGAAGGAAACGGCGCCGCTGCCGGCGCCGCCGACCGGGCTCGACCTGCCGAACTGCGCCTTCATGGGCACGGTCGTGCGGGCCGGGCGGGGCGAGGCGGCCGTGGTCGAGACCGGCGCCGACACCGAGTTCGGGAAGATCGCGACGCGGCTCGGCGGCCGCCAGGCCCAGACCGCCTTCCAGCTCGGCCTGCGCAGCTTCTCGCTGCTGCTGGTCCGGATCACCGCGGTGCTCGCCGGCGCGATCGTCGTCCTCAACCTGGCGCTCGGGCGGCCGCTGCTGGAGACCCTGCTGTTCGCGCTGGCGATCGCCGTCGGCCTGACGCCGCAGCTGCTGCCGGCGATCGTCACCGTCAGTCTCTCGACCGGGGCCCGCCGGCTCGCCCGCGCCTCGGTGATCGTCAAGCGGCTGGTCTCGATCGAGGACCTCGGCAACATCGAGATCCTCTTCACCGACAAGACCGGGACGCTGACCGAGGGGCGGATCGACTTCGTGGCCGCCCTCGATCCCGACGGGCACGACTCGACCGAGGTGCTGCACGCCGGGCTGCTCTGCAACGAGGCGAGCGTCGTCGATGGCGAGCCGGTCGGCGGCAACCAGCTCGACCGCGAGCTCTGGACGGTGCCCGACGCCACCCGCCTCGGCGCCGACGGCAACCGGATCGCGATCCTCCCCTTCGACTACGAGCGGCGCATGTCCTCGGTGCTGGTCGACGTCGACGGCGAGCGGCGGATCATCGTCAAGGGCGCGCCGGAGCTGGTGCTGGCCCGCTGCCGCGACCCCAAGGCGGGCGCGGCGGAGCTCGAACGGCAATTCGCCGAGGGCGCCCGCGTGATCGCCGTCGCGGCGCGGCCGGCCGCCGGCCAGACGACCCTCGCCGCCGCCGACGAGCGCGATCTCGAGCTGCTCGGCTTCCTCACCTTCCTCGACCCGCCGAAGGCCGGGGCGGCGGGCGCCCTGCGCGAGCTGGCGCGGCTCGACATCGAGGTCAAGCTGATCACCGGCGACAACGACCGCGTCGCGAAGAAGGTCTGCGCCGACCTCGGCCTCGAGGTGCGGGGCACGCTGACCGGCGCCGAGCTTGAGGCGCTCTCCGACCATGGGCTGGCGGCGGCGCTGCCGCAGACGACGATCTTCGCCCGGGTGACGCCGGAGCAGAAGTCGCGCGTGCTGCGGGCCCAGCGGGGGGAGGGCACGACCGTCGGCTTCCTCGGCGACGGGGTCAACGACGCGGTGGCGCTCCACGACGCCGACGTCGGCATCTCGGTCGAGAGCGCGACCGACGTCGCCCGCGATGCGGCCGACATCGTGCTGCTGGCCAAGGACCTCGGCATCCTCGCCAACGGCGTGGTCGAGGGGCGGCGCATCTTCGCCAACACGATCAAGTACGTCCTGATGGGGACCTCGTCGAACTTCGGCAACATGTTCAGTGCGGCCGGCGCGTCGCTCTTCCTCGGCTACCTGCCGATGCTGCCGACCCAGATCCTCCTCAACAACCTCCTCTACGACGTCAGCGAGATGACGATCCCGACCGACAACGTCGATGAGGAGATGCTGCGCCGCCCGGCCCACTGGGACATCCGGCTGATCCGTCGCTTCATGACCTTCTTCGGCCCGATCAGCTCGCTCTTCGACTTCATCACCTTCGGCGTGATGATCTGGGGGTTCGACGCCCACGCCGAGCTGTTCCGCTCCGGCTGGTTCGTCGAGTCGCTGGCGACGCAGAGTCTCGTGATCTTCGCGATCCGCACCCGGCGGGTGCCGTTCTGGCGCAGCCGGCCGAGCACGCCGCTGATCTTCTCGACCCTGCTCTGTGTCGCGATCGGCGTCGCCCTGCCCTTCTCGCCGGTCGCCTCCGACCTCGGCTTCACCGCGCCGCCCCTCGGCTTCATGCTCGCGCTGATGGCGATGATCGTCGCCTACCTGACCCTGATCGAGCTCGGCAAGCGCCGCTTCTGGCGCACCCCGGCGCCCGCCCCCGGGCGGCCGCTGGCGACGCCCCGACCCGAACTGGAGCGCCGGATCCGCCGCCGCGCCTCGCGCTTCAGCGTGCCGCGCACCCATCTCCCGGCGATTCGCCGACCACGGACCGGGCACTGAGGCCGCGAAGTATCGATGGACCGGGTGCCTGGTGACCGGTGCCCTGAGACGCGGCGGCCCCCCGACTTCGCCGCCGTCGACGACATCGGCTTCACGGTCGAGGGCGGCGTGATCGGCATCGGGCCACGGGCGCAGGTCCGTGAGGAAGACGCAGGTTCGGTGACGAAGGCCCATGGAAGGTCACGGTTCCGTCCCACTTCCACATCACGCCCCACGACGTTCGTGCACTTGTACCGCCTATAGAGGGCACAAGTGCACGGACGTCCCTCCGCCTAATGTGGACCCGTAACGTTCCCGGCAGAACCGTGACGGAAGTCCGGAGTTCCTCCCGTCCCTGTGCCCACTTCCCCACGGAACCCCCACGTCCCGGGCGTCTCGTGGCGGCCACAACCTGCCAGGGCCGTCACGAGACGCCCGGGCCGCAACTCGGACGGCCGCAACGGCCACGAGTCGCCACGAGACGCCCGCGACCAACCTCGGACGGCCGCCCCGGCCCAGGCCGCCCCGCCCCGCACCCGCCGCGGCCGCCCGTCTCAGAGCCCCCGCAGGCCCGCTTCGAGCTCGTCGAGGAGGGCGAGGGCGTCGCCGTAGCCGGCGGGCAGGAAGTCGGCGAGGGGCACGGTGCGGCCGGCCCTGACCGCGGCAAGCGCCTGGTATTCGGGCTGCGCGAAGAGGATCTGCTCGTTCTTCGGGCCGCCTTCGAAGGTCGCGTAGTAGCCGATCACGCCGGCGCCGTCGAGGACGCCGACTTCGCTGTCGTTGGTGACGCCTTCGAGGCCGCCGGTCACGCCGACGGCCGAGTAGGAGGCGTCTTCGCCGTTGGTGACCGAGGCGCTGCCCTTGGCGAGCTTCACGCCCGCGTCGGTGAGCACTCCGCCGGGGCCCGACTCGGGCCCGTACAGCAGGTATTCGCCGCCCTCACCGCCACCTTGGACGAGGTCCCAGCGGTAGGCGTCGAGTTGCCCGGCGAAGCCGTTGCGGATCTTGGCGCTCCGCCGCGTGAGCTCTTTCTGCAGAGCGGCGAGCTTCTCGAACGCCCCCACCGCGGCCGCGATCGTGTGGGCCGCTTCGCGCCATTCGGTCGACGGCGCCATCACGGTCGGCGCGATCCTCCCCAACCGCTCGTAGTAGTTCGTGTTCCATTCGTAGTCGGCGCCGACGATCAGGTCGGGTTCGAGCGCCGCGATCTTGGTCAGGTCGAGTTCGCCGACGTCGCCGATCGGCGTCGCTTCTTCCCACTTTGCCCGGAAGCGCGGCGAGATCCCTTCCGGGGCGATGTAGTAGACGCCGACCGGGTCGAAGCCGTAGTCGTAGAGAGACGAGACGGTCGTCGGATAGACCGAGACGACCCGCCGCGGCTCGGCGGGCACCCGCACCGGCCCCTTCACCGTCTTCACGACCCTGGTTTCGGAGCCCCCGTCGGCGGCCGCGCCGGCGGCGACGGTCGACGACGAGCCGCCTCCACCACATCCGGCCAGGGCCAGCGCGGCGATCATCCCGGTGCCGATGAAGGCGCGCCGGGTCGTCGGCCGGGTCACCCGTCCCCCTTCGGCCCGCGACCCGGTCTCGATATAAATGGACCCGTCGCCCCCAAGGGTGGAAGAGGTGCGACGGGTCCGAGGCGCCGGACTTCGAATACGACGCCCCCTGGAACGACACGGTTGATCCTGAAGTCGTCCGTGCCGTGCCCAGCTTGTAGGTCCCGGCGTCGCACTACCGGCTCTCCCTTTCAAAGGAGACCTGGTAATGCGACCCGCCCGCGGTCAGGGTGCCCTTCAGCACCGCGGCGCCTTGGGTGCCGGTGAAGCGGCCCACCTTCGGGCCGCTCGGGCTGCCGCCGCGGACGGTGGCGACCCTTCGGTCGCCGCGCCGGGAAAGTTCGGTCAGGTAGAAGGTCTCGGTGAGGCTGCCGAGCTCGAGGTTCGCCTCGGCGATCGGCGGTTCGCCGCGCAGGACGGCGAGGTCGCCGCCGGTCGGCCGGATCTCGTGCCGACCGAGGGTCTCGACGAACGAGATCAGCGGCGCGAGCTGGGCGGCGCCGGAGGTGTCGTCGCGCGCCGGTTCGACCAGTTCGTATTCGCCTTGGGCCATGGTCGGGTCGGCGCTCCACCCCGGTTCCGACCCCGCGACTTCGTGCACCTGCCGAGCCGGCGGGGACCTGTCGTAGCCCTCGTCTTCACCGAGCTCGCGGAAGGCGACCGGGAAGGGGCCCGAGCCGTGCAGTTCGAGCGTGCCTTCCATCTCCCCGGCGGCCGTCGGCTTTTCGAGCACGAGGGTGCCCAGCGGCGGCGTCCGGCCGGGGCCGCCGACGCCCTTTTTGAGGATCGTCGCGGTGACGCCGGTCGGCGTCTCGCGGAAGGGATACAGGGTGAAGAGCCCGGTTTCGATCTGCCCGGCTTCGTTGTACTCGTAGAACTGGGCCGCGCCGACGAGGAATTTCGGCACCGACCCGGGGCTGAATTCGATCTTCATGCCGCCGCTGCGGATCTGCGCGCCGCTGCCGATCCGCTCGAGGACGAAGCGTCCTTCGAACTTGAGGGCGCGGCTGTAGGGCACGATCACCCGCGGTGGATGCACCAGTTCGAGCGCCCCGGTCGTCGCCTTGGCGACGCCGCCGAAGCCGAGCATGGAGATGGTCATCGCGAGGATCGCCCCCTTCCGCAGGCGGGACGGGCGGCGACCGCGGTTCTGGTCGCCGCCCGATCCCATCGCTACTTGCCGCCGTTGATGTCTTCGACCACGTAGGCCGCGACGTTGGCGATTTCTTCCTTGCTCAGCGATCCGCCGAACGCCGGCATACCGCCGCCGCCGTTGGTGACCTGATCTTCGGCACCGGCCTGTTCCTTGGCTTTCGGCATCGTGGTCAGGTCAGGCCCGCCGTTGCCGCCGTGGCCGGTGGCCCCGTGGCAGGTCGAGCAGTTTTCGGCGAACACTTCTTTGCCGGCTTCCGCGTTCGGGGCACCGGCGGCTTCCGCTTCACCGCCTTCCGACGGTTCGGCTTCTTTTTCTTCCTTTTCTTTGGCGCTTTCTTCCTCGCCGGCGTGTTTGATCGCTTCACCGGCCTTTTCGAGACCGGGGAGTTCTTCGACTTCACCGCCGAGCGAGAACACCCACAGGTTGGCGCCGTGGGTCGAACCGGCGAGGGCGTTGCCGCCCGCGACGATCGCGATCTTCTCTTCGCCTTCGGATTCGAACACGGTGGCCGGGGCATTGGCGCCGGCGCCCGTCTGGAAGTGCCACAGTTCTTCGCCGGTTTTCGCGTTGAGGGCGACGAATTCGCCGTCGTTCTTGCCGACGAAGACGAGGTTGCCGGCGGTCGTCACGGAACCCGAGTAGCAGGATTCCGGTTTGCCTTCGGCGTTCTTCATGTGGTAGGTCCAGACCGGTTCACCGGTGTTCTGGTCGACCGCCTCGAGGTAGCCCGGCTGGTTGAAGCTGATCGCTCCCAGCAGGCCGCCCAGGCTGACTTCGCCGGGGATGAACTTGCCGTCGATCGGGCTCTGCGCGCTGAAGCCGATGCCCTTCTGGCCGCAGGCGTAGAGCAGTTCGTTTTCCGGGCTGTAGCTCATCGGAGCCCAGCCGGTACCGCCGACGGGCGGGCCGATGTCGACCGCGGCGCCGACCTTGGTGCCGCTCGGGGTGTAGACGTCGGCTGCCGGGTCGTTGTTCGGCGGCCGCCGGATCTTGATCGTCTTCGCGTTCGGGATCGCTTCCGAGGCGCGGATCTGTTCGGAGGCTTCCTTGAACTCTTTGTCGGTGATGACCATCGGCACCAGCGGTTTGTAGGACGGGATCCACTGCGTCGGCCAGGTTTTGTTTTCCGGCGCCTGCGGGACCTTCTCTTCTTTCCCGGGCCAGATCGGCTTGCCGGTTTCCCGGTTCACCGCGTAGACCCACGGGCTCTTCGGCGTGATCGCGGCGGCCGGGATGTCCTTGCCGTGGATGTGGGCCGTGAAGAGCACGACCGGGCTGTTGACCGTGTTGTCCCAGACGTCGTGGTGGACGATCTGGAAGTGCCATTTGTATTCGCCGGTCGTGGCGTCGATCGCCATGATCGAGTCCGAGTACAGGTCTTCCCCGCCCCGCTTGGAGCCGTTGACGTCGGGGCCCGAGGTACTGGTCCCGAAGATCAGCTCGTTCGTCTTCTTGTCGATCGCGGGCGCATGCCAGAGACCGGAGCCGCCGAGTTTCGCGCTTTCGCCTTCCCAGGTCGGGTCGGCGACCGGATCGTGCCCGTTGCCGGTGGTCCAGAACCTCCATTTGATCTTCCCGGTTTCGGCGTCGAGCGCCGTCACCCGGCCGCGGGCCAGGAACTCCGAGCCGGAGTTACCGACGTAGAGGAGGCCGTTGTAATAGAGCGGCGCCGAGATCGAGGTGGCGTTGTCGGTTTTCCAGTTGAAGACTTCGGTTTCCCATTCGACTTCGCCGGTGTTGATGTTGAGGGCGACGACTTTGCCGTCGATGCGCGCGTTGTAGATCGTTTCCTTGCCGTTGTAGGCGAGCCCGCGCGACTCCCAGCCGCAACAGACGCTGGAGATGGCCGGATCGAGGTTGCCCTCGTGGCGCCAGATTTCCTTGCCCGTCTTGGGGTCGACCGCGATCACGTCGTCCTCGCCGGTCGAGATGTAGAGCTTTCCGTTGATCGCGAGGACGTTCTCCTCGTGGGAGTACTTGGCGGCGGTCCCCGATTCCAGCTTCAGCATGAAGTCGCCTTTGAGCTGGTCGACGTTCGACGTGTTCACTTCGTCGAGCGAAGAGTGGAATTCGTGGCCGTAGTCGCCGCCGTCGACCGGCCAGTTGGTCGAGGGGGTTTCGAAGGGTTCGATCGCCGCCGTCGGTTCGGTGGTGCCTTCGTTTTCCGTCGTGGTTTCGGCTTCGGCCGGCGCCGTGGTCGTGCCACCGCTGCCGCCGCAACCGGCGATCACGGCGGCCAGAGCGCAGACCGCGACTATTCCGAGGACGGCCGTCCGCCATCCAAGTTTGCTCGCACTACCCATCCCTTTCCTCCGTTCCACCCGGTCATGCCCAGGCGACTCCAACCTCGTGAGGCCGGCCTATCCAGTATTTGTGAGAAATGTCCACCATGTTGGTGGGCCGAAATCACTATTTTGATTTACGTACAGTAAGTTTCAAGAAATTCACTGTTCACTTACTTTATGAAACTCTTATATCACTTCGGGGAGCCGGGTCCTTCACACCTGTGCGGTGCGGATCCCGCCCCGGAAGGTGATGATGCAAAGCTCACCATCTCCACTGTTCAGGTGACGGTGTCGGCGGCTCGCCTCGAACCAGATCGAGTCGCCCTCCTCGAGCACCAACGAAGTGGCGTCGGAGAACTCGATGGTGAGCTCGCCGCTGAGCACGAGCACGAACTCCGGCCCCGGCGTCGGCGATGCCTGTCGCCGCGATTCGCCGCCCACGGCGAAGCGCACGATGCGGCTGGACATGTCCCCGCGGTGCCACGACGCCAACGACTCCGTGGTGACGAGGTGGCCGGGTGAGTCGATCGCCTGGCGGTCGGCGTGACGCATGACGACCGGCTCCTCCACGTCGCGTTCGGGGATCAGGTCCGCCAGGCCCACCTGGTAGAAGTCGGCCACCCTCACCAGGCGCCCGACCGTCATTTCGTTGCGGCCGGTCTCGATCATCGAGAGGAAGGAAGCCGAGAGGCCGGTGTGCTCAGCCACCTCCTTGAGCGACAGCCCCCGACTCGTGCGCAGCGCTTTCAACCGTCGACCGAGCCTCGGCTGGGGCTTCGACGCGACAGCAACCTCTCCGGCCTTCGCAGCGGGGCTCTCGGCCTCGCTCGTGACCACCTCGGACATCTCGCTCACCCCCTGCTCCGGCCGGTCTCGAAGGAGGCGTCGATGGTCCGCGACCACTCGTTCGGCGCCGGTATGGCGTAGACGAGGTACGGCGTCGTCGGCCGGCGCCCCATGTCCACGTCGAACTTCGTCGGCGGCATGTCGCCGGCTTCGGACGCCGCGCCGACCCCCCGGGATTCGACGTAGACGCGGGCGTGAAGCAGCTCCGGCCGGGCTGCGCGGGAGTCACCGGGTGCCCTGGAGGTGGTCTCGGTCGCCAGCACCGCCGCGGTGTCGGGGTCGAAGATGAGCTTGAAGACCGCCGGTCTTCCGGCGTAGGTTCCGGCCACGCCGACCGCCTCCCCGCGCCGGCCTTCCGGATCGGTGGTCGCCCCGAGGTAGCGGATGCCGGGGACCCACTTCAGCGCCTCGTAGAGCGCGTGGCGAAGTTCCGGGGAGGCACCGGGCTCACCGAGGTCCTCGGCGATCGACTGCAGCGTCGCGGCCGGGACCTGCCCGCCTGCGTGCGCGGCCGCGGCCCGGTGGCGCAGGCGGGTGGCGAGGGCGATCGACCCGGTCGGCAGCTGTTCGAAGCTCCGATCCAGCATCCCGGCGGCGAGCCAGTGGTCTTCGGTGTGGCCCGCGAAACCCAGGGCAAGGAAGCCGGGACTCCCGGCCGCCTCCCATTCGGCGCGATCCGCGCCGCTGGTGAAGCGGGTCGGGGCGGTCACGACACGCAGCATTCCCGAGCCATCCCACCCCACCCATTCCTCGCGGGTCGTCCGCTGTTCGACCGACCACGACCGCCTCCGCGCCGTGGAGGTGACGAGGGAGATTTCGCGTGTCTTGCGGTACGTGTACGGGTCGCCCGCGACCGGGCGGATCCGCGGTGCGTCCGCCACCGCCGCGGCATGATCGAGCGTCGCGCCCAGGCGGTCGGACGGCGCGCCCACACCGCCGGGCGCCGCGCCCCTTCCCGGCAGGGTGACGACCAGGAGCAGCGCCGTCGCCGACAGCGCCGCCAGGGCGAGCATCGGGATCACGAAGGTCCCCGGCCGGCGCGCCAGGCCGTGATCGGCGCCCCGCATGGGACCGTTCCCTGGCGATCGGCGGGAGGCCGGGTCCACTTCCAGCGAGACGAGCCACTCGAGCAGGTCTTTCGCGGCAGGCGCGGCGAGGGCATCGTCGAGCTCACCGGGATACACCGGGTCGAGCCATTCCAGCTCCCGTGAGATCGTGTCGATCGCCGTGGTCATCGTGCCTCCTTGGAGCCGGGCCGATGGTCCTCCAGGGAGTCATCGGCTCGGTCACCGAAGGAGTGTCCGCTCGCGGCCATTCTTTTCAGGAGCCGTCGACGGGCACGGTGGAGGCGGAGGGAGAAGGTGGCGGCGCTGCAGCCGAGGACCGCGGCCGCCTCACGCGGGGCGAGGCCATCCCAGCTGACCAGGGCGAGGACCTCCCGGTCGCCGGCACTGAGCGAGTCGAAGGCCTCGGCGAACGCCTGCCGGTCGGCGACACGGTCGGCGACCGACGCCCCCGGAGCGGGATCGGCGACGGCCTCGAGCGGAATCGTCGGGCCGTCAGGGGAGTGGCGCCGGGCGGTTCGGCGCTGATTGGCGAGGACTTTCCGTGCGGTGGCGAGCAGCCAGGGAAGCGGATCGGGAGGGATGGCGTCGAGGCGCCTCCAGGCGATCAGGAAGGTCTCGGAGACGGCGTCCTCGGCAGCCGCCCGGTCCCCGCCGGTCCGACGGATCGCGTATCCGAGCACCCGCCGGTAGCAGGCGTTGAAGATCGTTTCGAATTGCCGCGCTCGGCTCGTCGGCGGGCGAGACTCGCCTTCTGCCACTTACAAGGAGATGTCCGCGGCAGGCTCGATCTTTCAGCCCGCGACGCGGGCTTGGGCCGCCCCGGCTACCTCCGCGCGAATTCGACCGTGTAGACCGAGTGGCCGTCGATCAGGCGGCCCTTGACCTCGCCCTGTCCGCCGGTGCCTTCGAAGCGGCCCACCGGCGGGCTGTCGGGGCCGTCGTCGTGGACCTGGGCGGTGCGTTTGTCGCCCGCCCAGGCCAGCCCGGTCAGGGTGAGCCGGCGGGTCGAGCCGCCGGTCTCGATCCTCACCGCGGCGGTCGCCGGGTCGCCCGAGACCCTCATCGAGCCGCCGCTGACGACGGCGCCCTTGGTGCCGAGGCCCTGGGCGACGCCGATCACCGCGCCGAGCGTGCCCGCCTTTTCGGTCGGGTTGGCGGCGGCGTTGGTGAGCTCGTACCCGCCCTCGTATTCGGAGGCCTCCGCGCCCCAGCCGGGGTTGTCGGGTTCGGCTTCCGGCAGCTGCCTGGCCGCCGGCGGGTGGCCGCCGGTCGATTCGTCGTCGTCGAGGATGCGGAATTCGACCGGCCAGGGGCCGTCGCCGTGGAGGCGGATCTGGCCCCTGACCCGGTCGCCGTGGATCCGGAAGAGCTGCAGTTCGCCGTCTTCGGTCACCTGCCCGTAGGAGGCCGAGGCGCCGACCTTCAGGGCCGGGGCCCTGAGGCCCCCGTGGCCGGGCAGTTCGGTGAACGGGTAGAAGGTGAAGAGGCCGGTTTCGATCGAGCCGTCGGGGCTGTAGGAGTAGAACTCCGAGATCCCGACGAGGAACTCGGGCGAGGAGCCCTCCTCGAATTCGAGCTTCATCTCGCCCGAGCGGATGCCGGCGCCGGTGCCCGCCGCGGTGAGGACGTAGCGCTGTTCGTAGGGGGTCGAGACCGAGGCCGGGACGACGACCTTCGGCTGCGGGTAGCCGGTGGTGGCGCCGGTGGTCGCCATCGCGACGCCGACGCCGCCGAGCAGGGCGATCACGCCGCCGAGGACCAGGATCAGCTTCGCCCGCCTCATGATTCGCTCACCGGCACTTCCGCGCAGACCGTGAGCTTCGCCTTTTCGGCGAGTTCGCCGAGGTGCAGTTCGATCAGCTCGTCGGAGATTTCGCGGACGGCGTCGAAGTTTTCGTTGCGGGCGGCGTTGGTCATCTGGTTCAGC
>DASZUH010000184.1:0-16932 GCA_035547715.1 Solirubrobacterales bacterium | reverse complement strand
CCACATCTCTCCCTTCGTCCGGCTCCGCCCACCCAAGGCGAAGCCCTCTAACTGAGACAAACTCAGTTCAGGACCGTAGCCCACGGCCGCGGCTTAGTCAACCGCAGGTTGATACACCTGACTTCAGTTCAAACTGATGTCGGATGCGAGCCCTCGAAGTTCGGCGACGCCCGGCCTCAGCCGTAGTCGTAGAAGCCGCGGTTCGCCTTGCGGCCGGTCCGGCCCGACACCACCATCCGTCTGAGGATCGGCGGGGGCGCGTACCCGGGCTGCCTGAACTCGTCATGGAGGGAGTCGCAGACGCCGTGGAGGACGTCGAGGCCGATCATGTCGCAGAGGGCCAGGGGACCCATCGGGTGGCCACAGCCGAGCCGCATGCCCTCGTCGATGTCCGCGGCGGTGGCGAATCCTTCCTCGTACATGCGCATCGCCGCCATCAGGAAGGGGACGAGGAGCATGTTGACGACGAAGCCCGAGCGGTCCTTGGTGACGATCGACCTCTTGCCGATCGCCGTGGCGAATTCCTGGCCCGCCGCGCGCGTCCCGGCGGAGGTGTCGAGGGCGCCGCCGATCCTGCCGTCCCTGCGCCCCCGGCCCAGGGATTTCTCGATCCGCCCCCGGGCGGCCTCGAAGGCCGTCCGGTCGATGTCCCGGACGACGACCGGGAGCCCGGCGCGGGCCGCCGTCTCGGCGATCCCGGAGCCCATCAGGCCGCCCCCGAGGACGGCGACATTCCCGATGCTCAAGTCAACTCCTTTCGGTGGCGCTTCGGTCAAGGACGCTCCGGGGCGCGACGACCGGCGCGCTCACGGAGGAGGAACTTCTGCACCTTGCCGGTGCCGGTCTTCGGCAGCTCGTCGACGACCTCGAGGGACTTCGGCACCTTGAAGCGCGCCAGCCGCCCCCGGGCGAACTCGATCAGCTCGGCCGGATCGGGCTCGCGGCCCGGGGCCGCGGTCAGGTAGGCGACCGGGACTTCGACCCAGCGCTCGTCGGGGGCGCCGACCACCGCCACCTCGAGGACGTCGGGGTGGGCGGCCAGCGCCTGCTCGACCTCGATCGTCGAGATGTTCTCGCCGCCCGAGATGACGATGTCCTTGGCCCGGTCGCGCAGCTCGACGTAGCCGTCCCCGTCGATCACCGCGAGGTCGCCGGAATGGAACCAACCACCGCGGAAGGCCTCGGCGGTCGCCTCCGGGTCGCGGTAATAGCCGAGCATCACGTTGTTGCCCCGCATCACGACCTCGCCCAGCGTCTCGCCGTCGGCGGGCACGTCGCGCATCTCCTCGTCCACCACGCGCAGGCGTTCGCTGACCACGGTGCCGACGCCCTGGCGGGCGCGCAGGCGGAATTGCTCCTCGTGGTCGAGGTCGTCCCAGTCCGGATTCCAGGCGCAGACCGCGATCGGGCCGTAGGTCTCGGTCAGTCCATATAGGTGGGTGATGCCGATCCCGAGGCCTTCGGCCCTTTTGATCAGCGCCGGCGCCGGCGGCGCGCCGCCGATGAAGAGGCGGACCGGCCGCGGGGTGGTGGCCGCCGCGGGGCTGGAGAGCATCATCGTCAGCACCGTCGGCGCCGCGCACATGTGGGTCACCTGGCCGGCCCCGATGCGGGCCCAGATCTCCTCCGGATCGACCCGCGGCAGGCAGACGTGGCGGCCGCCCGTCGCGGTCACCGCCCAGGTGTAGGCCCAGCCGTTGCAGTGGAACATCGGCAGCGTCCAGAGGTAGCTGCTGGTCGCCTGCAGCTGCGCCTCGGCGATCACCCCGAGGCTGTGCAGGTAGGCCCCCCGGTGGCAGGTCATCACGCCGCGCGGCCGGCCGGTCGTACCCGAGGTGTAGCCGATCGAGAGCAGGCCGGCCTCGTCGGCGACGGCGGCGAGCGGGGCCGGCTCGGCGGCGGCGAGGGCGGCTTCGTACCCGCAGGCGGTGGGGTCGTCCTGGTCGAGCCAGATCACCCGCTCGACGGCGCGGGCGCCGGTGGCGAGCGCCGCCTCGATCGGCTCGCGAAGCTCGCTCGTCGCGACCAGGACGCGGGCGCCGCTGTGGTCGAGGATGTAGGCGTAGTCGCCGGCGGCCAGGCGGGTGTTGATCGGGACCAGGACGGCGCCCGCCCCGGGAACCGCGTAGTGCAGCTCGAGCATCGCCGCGACGTTGGGGAGGATCGCCGCGACCCGGTCGCCGGGGGCGACGCCGAGGCCGAGCAGCATCCCCACCGCGCGTTCGACCCGCGCCAGGTGCTCGCCGTAGGTCCACTCGCGATCGCCCTCGAGGACGGCCGGACGATCGCGCCAGACGAGCGCGCTGCGCCGCAGGAAGGCGAGCGGCGTCAGCGGCTCGTAGCTGACGCCGGAGGTGTCGACGTCGACCGCCGCCACGCTCAGACCTCCGCGCCGGCGCCGATCGCCCGGGCCCGCTCCGCGAGGCGCGGGACGCCGGTCTCGAGCAGGGCGAAGAACGGGTCGGCGGTGGTGCCGACCTGGAAGCGCTTGTAGCTGCCCTCGAGGAGGATCGCCAGCTTCCACAGCGCGAGGCATTCGTACCAGCGGATCGAGCCGACCTCGCGGCCGCCGGCGGCGGCATAGCGGTCGACGATCTCGGCGCGGCCGAGGCCGCCCTCCCCGGCGGTGGCCGGGGAGAAGGAGAGGACCGGGTCGAGCTCCTGGCCCGGCTCGACGTAGGTGGCGAGCAGGAAGCCGAGGTCGGCGAGCGGATCGCCGATGGTCGAGAGCTCCCAGTCGATCACCGCCAGGAGGCGTGGTTCGGTCGCCGACATCAGCACATTGTCCAGCTTGTAGTCGCCGTGGACCAGGGTCGCCGGGCCGGATTGCGGCCGATTCGCCGCGAGCCAGCCGGCGACCCACTCGATCGCCTCGATCTCGCGGGTGCGGTTGTGGTCCCACTGGCCGTTCCAGCGGCGCAGCTGGCGCTCGAGGTAGCCGGCGGGGCGCCCGCTCTCGGCCAGCGCGGTCTCCTGCCACGGGACCGCGTGGATCGCGACGAGGCCGTCGACCAGCTCCTCGGTCATCCGCCGCCGGCCGGCGGGGTCGTCCCAGGCTTGTGGGAGGCGGTCGCGGATCGTCACCCCGTCGACCCGCTCCATCAGGTAGAAGGGCGAGCCGATCGGTGCGGGGTCGTCGCAGCTGACGACGACGCGCGGAACCGGCGCCCCGGACCCGGCCAGGGCGGCCAGGGTCTTCGCCTCGCGGGCGACGTCGTGGGCCGAGGGCGGCACCGGCGGTCGCGGCGGGCGACGCAGCACCCAGTCGGCACCCGCCCGGCTGACCAGGAAGGTCTCGTTCGAGTGTCCGTCGCCGAGCCGCCGCGCCTCGATCGGGCCGTGGCCTGGGACGAAGGGCTCGAGGCCCTCGAGCACGATCAGCGGCGGTTCTGGCGCGGCCGCGGCCTCGGCGCCGGTGGCGACGACGTCGCTCACGCCGCCGCCGCGGACGCCTTCAGCTCCGCCCGGGCGACGACCGAGCGATGGACCGCGTCGGCGCCGTCGACGAGGCGCAGGGTGCGTGCCTCGCGGGCCAGCGAGGTGAGCGGCGAGTCGCCGCTGACGCCGAGCCCGCCGTGGACCTGGATCGCCCGGTCGACGACCTTCTGGCACATCTCCGGCACCGCGATCTTGGCGATCGAGATCGAGCGGTCGGCGCCGGTCGGCGCCGCCTCGAGCCGGGCCACGGCCTCGAGCGTCAGCAGCCGGGCCCCCTCGATCTCCACCCGGCAGGCCGCGATCAGCTCGCCGACCGAGTCGTATTCGGCGAGCGTCCGCCCGCGCAGCTCGCGTTCGCGGGCGCGGGCGACCAGCAGCTCGAGCGCCCGCTCGGCGAAGCCGATCCCCCGCATGCAGTGGTGGAGGCGGCCCGGCCGCAGCCGCTCCTGCGCGATCGCGAAGGCGCCGCCGAGCTCGCCGAGGCGCGCCGAATCATCGACCCGCACGTCTTCGTAGCGAACTTCGGCGTGGCCCGGGAAGCCGTCGTGGCCGAGCACCGGGATCGAGCGCGTGATGTTCAGGCCCGGGGTCCCCGCCGGGACGACGAAGAGGGTGCAGCGGCGGTGGCGCGGCCCGTCGGGATCGGTCACCGCCATCACGATCACGAAGGCGGCGCCCTCGGCCCCGGTCGTGAACCACTTGCGGCCGTTGATCACCCAGCCGTCGCCGTCGCGCACGGCGCGCGTCTTCATCGTCGTCGGGTCGGACCCGGCGATGTCGGGCTCGGTCATCGAGAAGGCGCTGCGGATGCGTCCCTCGAGCAGCGGCTCGAGCAGCTCGGCGCGCTGCGCGTCGGTCGACCAGGCGCTGAGGATCTCCGCGTTGCCGGTGTCGGGGGCGGCGCAGTTGAAGGCGTAGGGAGCCGCCGGGCTGCGGCCCATCTCCATGCACAGCGGCGCGTATTCCGACTGCGTCACGGTGCCGCCGTAGCGGGGGTCGAGGAAGAGGTTCCAGAGGCCGGCCTCGCGGACCTCCTCGCGCAGGCCCATGAGCACCTCCGGATAGACCTGGTCGGGCGCCGCGACCGCGTCCTCGACCGCCGCCTCGACCGGGATCACCCGCCGGTCGACGAAATCCCTGACCCGCTCGCGCAGCTCGCTCCCGGCCATCTCCACGCCCGACATCCTAGCAATCAAACAAACATTTGGTTTGCCCTCGCGCCCGGCGTCAGACGCCGCCGCTCGCGATCTCCCCGGCCAGGTACTCCGCCTGGCGGATCGCCAGGGCGACGATCGTCAGCGTGGGGTTGGCGGCGGCGCCGGTGGTGAAGACGCTGCCGTCCGAGACGAACAGGTTGGGCACGTCGTGCGCCTGGCCGAAGCCGTTGACGACGCCGTCCTCGGGACGGGCGCTCATCCGGCAGGTGCCGAGGTTGTGGGTCGAGGGGTAGGGCGGCGTCTTCGTCGTCGCCAGCGCGCCGACCGCCTCGTAGACCGCCGCGCCCTTGCGCCAGGCGTACTCGCGCATCGCCACGTCGTTGGCGTGGTCGTCGAAGTGCACGTTGGGCACCGGCAGGCCGTGCTGGTCGGAGATGTCCGGGTTGAGCGTGACCGCGTTGGTCTCCTGCGGCATGTCCTCGCCGACCAGCCACATCCCCGCGGTGCGCTCGTAGGCATCCATCGTGGCGGTGAAGTCGGGGCCCCAGGCACCGGGGTCGACGAAGGCCGCGAGGAAGGGGACGCCCAGCGACAGCGTCTCCATGTAGAAGCCACCGACGAAGCCCCGGTCCGGGTCGTTGACGGACTCGTCGGCGATGATCCCGGCCATCGTCTCGCCCCGGTACATCCGCACCGGCTCGGCGAAGCTGCCGTAGACCGAGCCGGTCAGGTGGCGCATGTAGTTGCGGCCCACCTGGCCGCTCGAGTTGGCCAACCCGTCGGGATGCGAAGGCGAGCTCGAGAGCAGCAGCAGGCGCGCCGACTCGATCGCGTTGCCCGCGACGCAGACCGCGCGGGCCCGCTGCCGGCGCAGCGCGCCGTCGGCGTCGATGTAGACGACCCCGTCGGCCCGACCGCGGGCATCGTGGGTGATCTGCACCGCGTGGGCGTCGGCGCGAAGGTCCAGCTTGCCGGTGGCGGCCGCCTTGGGCAACTCGGCGATCAGCGTCGACCACTTCGCGCCGTGCTTGTCGCCCTGGAAGTTGAACCCCTCCTGCAGCGTGGCGGGACGACCGTCGAAGGGCTCCGCGTTGGTCGCGTACGGACCGGTGGCGTAGCCGCCGTAGCCGACCCGCTCGGCGCCGTTGGCGAACACCTTGTAGTTGTTGTTGGCCGGCAGCGGCGGCCGGCCGTGGCGGTGCGTGACGCCCATCTTCAGCTCGGCCTGGTCGTAGTAGGGCTCGAGGTCGGCGAGGCCGATCGGCCAGTCGAGCAGGTTCGCCCCCGGGATCTCGCCGTAGGCCTCGCGGATGCGGAACTCGTAGTCCTTGAAGCGCGGGCAGGCGCCCGCCCAATGGGTCGAGGTGCCGCCGACCGCCTTCACGGTCCAGGCGGGCAGATTGGGGAAATCGCGGGCGACCCGCCAGCCGCCGGACGTCGTGCGGTTGTCGAGCCAGGCCATCTGGTTGAACGCCGGCCACTCCTCCTCGTGGTAGTCGTCGGCGGTCAGGTGCGGACCCGCCTCCAGCACCACGGTCCGGATGCCGCGCCGGCAGAGCTCGTTGGCGAGGGTCCCGCCCCCCGCGCCTGAGCCGACCACGACGACCACGTCGGCGTCGTCGTGGTCGAAGCGCGACGGGGTCTTCGCCTCTTGGCCGAGGCGCTCGGCGATGCTCGCGCCCGCCATCAGGCGGCCTCCTCGACCCGCGGCGCCGGCAGCCAGTCGAGGTCGTCGAAGCCGCGCTCGAGGTAACCGCCCTGCTCGTGGCAGGGGCCCTCGTAGCCGAGCAGCGACCACACCTCGGGATCGTCGTAGAGGGTGACGATCACCTTCGCCCGCACCTGCTCGAAGAACGCGGTGCCCGCGATCCCCCGCAGGTAGTCGAGCCGCCCCGCCTCGTCGCGGTCGGCGAAGTCGGCGGCCGCCAGCTCGGCCAGGCCCTGCCGGAGCTGGGTCACGGCGCGGGCGTCTTCGCCGGCGGCGTCGACGATCGCCTTCGCGCTGCGCCGGTAGGGGCCCTCGGGGAAGCCCTCATGCGGGAACATCGCCCGCACCAGCAATGCCACTTCGTCGACGTGGGCATCAAGCTCGCCCGAGGTCAGAAGCGCCAACGGTCCACCTCCTCGTCCACCCGCCAGGACGACCGCGGCCGCCCCTCGCGGGGTCCATTTCCCAGTCCCTCGAAAATACAATCCGACGGCTGCCCGGAAGGGCGGACTAGCGCTTTCGACAGGCTCTGGACAGCCAAATCCGGGCCGATCTGCCAGTGGGCTGTGAGACAATGCGCGCGGTGCCGACGAGCTTCGTCCACACTTGTCTGCGGGTCCGTGACATCGACGCCTCGCTGCGCTTCTACGCGGCCCTCGGCTTCGAGCGCCGCGGCCGCCTGCAGTTCGATACCGCCTACAACGTCTACCTCGGGCTGCCCGCCGGCGAGGACGTGCTCGAGCTGACCGTCAACGTCGGTCGCGAGGAGCCCTACGACCTCGGCGAGGGCTACAACCACCTGGCGCTGGCGGTCGACGACATCGACGCCGTCCTCGCCGAGATGGCGAAGATCGGGGTCGAGCCGGAGAAGCCGCCCTACCATCCCGGCGGCCGCGCGGACCTGCCGCGGATCGCCTTCGTCGCCGATCCCGACGGCTACCGCACCGAGCTGATCGACGGCGGCTCGTTCGCCACCCCGCAGGACCCCGAGCCGCGAGGCTGAGGCCGGCGATGGCGGACGGGTTCAAGCGGGTGGGCGGCGACTTCGCGGCCTACGGCGACCGCTACGAGAGCATCGCCATGGAGCGACGCGGCGACGTGCTCGAGGTGCGCTTCCACACCGACGGCGGACCGCTGCAGTGGGGCCCCGGCCAGGTCCATGACGAATTCGAAGACGCCTTCCAGGAAATCGCCCGCGACAGCTCGCTGCGGGTGCTGATCATGACCGGCACCGGCGAGGTCTTCTCCGGCCCGATCGGCGACGCTGCGACCTTCCCCAGCTTCCCCGGCCCGCGCCAGTGGGAGCAGATGCGGCGCGGCGCGACCCGGCTGCTGCAGGGCCTGCTCGAGATCGAGGCGACGATCGTCAGCTGCCTCAACGGGCCGGCGATGCGGCACGCCGAGATCCCGCTGCTCGGCGACATCGTCCTCGCCGCCCCCGACGCCTGCTTCCGCGACAGCGGCCACCTGCCCAACCGCGCCGTCCCCGGTGACGGCATGCACTTCGTCATGCCACTGCTGCTCGGCTTCAACCGGGCGCGCCAGTTCCTCCTCACCGGGCGCACGATCGACGCCGAGGAGGCGCTGCGGATCGGGGTCGTCAGCGAGGTGCTGCCGCGCGAGCAGCTGCTGCCGCGGGCGCGTGAGATCGCCGCCGACCTGCTCGAGCAGAACCCGTTGGCGCTGCGCTACGCGAAGCTCCTGCTGATGGAGCCGGTCCGTCGCCGCGCCCGCGAGGAGCTCGGCCACGGCCTCGCGCTCGAGGGCCTCGGCGTGATCGACGAGACCCTCGCGCGCACCGACGAGGCCGCCGGCTGAGGACACCCGGGCGGGGCGCCCGGGTGCCAGGAGGACCTCAGCCGGCCGTCGGCGCGCGCCGGGCCGTCGGCGCGCGCCGACGACGTCTCAGCGCGCCGGCCTTTTGCGGCCGATCAGGACCGCGACCAGCAGGGCGGCTCCCTGGAAGGTTTCGGTCACCCAGAAGGGCAGGCCGGCCAACTGCAGCCCGTTGATGCCGATGCCGATGATCAGCAGGGCGACGATCAGGCCGCCGACGTTGAAGCGTCCCGGCCGGATGATCGTCGAACCGAGGAAGGCGGCCGAGTAGGCGCCGATCAGGTAACCGGCGCCGATCCCGGGAGGCCCGGAGCCGAGCCGGGCGGCGTAGAGGACGCCGGCGATCGCGGCGCCGACCGCCGAGCAGACGAAGGCGATCGCGATGATCCGGGTGGTCCGGATACCGCTCAGCCGGGTCGCCTCACGCGAGGCGCCGGTGGCGTAGATGTGGCGCCCGAAGGGCGTGTACTCGAGCACGTACCAGGCCAGCAGGCAGAGGCCGGCGAGGATGAAGACCGCGATCGGCAGCTTTTCCAGCTGCCAGCGGCCGAAGTTCGTGAACGAGCTGGGGATGTCGGTGGCGATCGTCGTCCCGTTGCCGATCAGCTGCGACATGCCGACCACCACCGAGCCGGTGCCGATCGTGGCGATGAAGGGGTCGATCCCCTCCCTCACCACCAGGGTCGCGTTGACGATCCCGATCCCGACCGCCACCAGCAGCGTGATCAGGATCGCCACCGGCACCGGCATCGAGCCGTTGGTCGTCTGGAAGAGCCAGGTGCAGAGCACCACCGCCAGCGTCATCACGCTGCCGATCGAGATGTCGAAGACGCCCGCCGACAGGGGCGCCAGCAGGCCGACGGCGAGGATGCCGAGAATCGCGCTGTTGGCGAGGATCCCGACGATGTTGTTGTAGGTCGGGAAGACGCCCGGTTTGAGGAGGGTGAAGAGGATGATCAGCACCACCAACACGCCGACGCCGGCGTAACGCTGGATCAGGCTCGGCTTGCCGGCACTGGTGCTCAGCCCGGCTCTGCCGCGCTTCCCCTTGTCGTTCATCTGAGGGGCGCCCGTCGTAACGTCACCGCCGGCCGTCTTGGTCGTCATGTCATTACTGGCCACGAGTAACTCCGTCCCTTAGTTGTTCGAGCCGTAGCTGGCATCGAGTAGCTGGCTTCGACTTAGTTCTTCCTCCTGGAACTGCCCGACGACCTTGCCGTCGCGGAAGACGAGGACGCGATTGCAGAGCCCGACGACCTCGTCGAGGTCGGAGTCGATGACGAGCACCAGGGTCCCTTCGGCCGCGGCCGTCCGCAGCATCGCCCCGATCTCCTCGCGCCCGCTCGCGTCCACCCCGTGACAGGGCTCTTCGAGCACGAGGACCTTCGGTTCCGCCTGGAGGACTTTCGCGATCGCCGACTTCTGTTGGTTGCCGCCGCTGAGCGTCGCCATCTCGACCGCCGGACCGGCGCAGCGGATGTTGAAGCGTTCGATCGCCTCGACCGCCGACCGGGTCTCCGCGCGGCGGTTGAGGATGCCGTGCCGCATGAAGTCGGGGAGAACCTCGAGGGTGAGGTTTTCCTGCACGGTGAGGCTCATCGCGACCCGATCGGGGCGCTGGCCGACGACCGCGCCGAGGCCGCGGTTGGTCATCCGCGCGAACTTGAACGGATCGACCGGCTCGCCGTCGAGCTCGACCGAGCCCGCTTCCAGCTTCAACCGCCCGGTCAGCACGCGGGCGAGGTCGAGGATGCCCGAGCCGAGCAGCCCGACGGCGCCGACGATTTCGCCGGCGCGTCCCTCGAACTCGCCGTCGACGAGCTCGCCGACCCGGAGTCCCTTGACCTTCAGCAGCGGCGCCCCGGTGCCGACGGCGGCCGCGACCGGGGAGGAGTCCGGTCGCGGCGCCGTCACCGTCGGCGAGTCGGTGGTGCCGGCGATCAGCCTCACCAACCGCTCCTGGGGGAAGTCGTCGACGGGGCCGTGGCCGACCGTCCTGCCGTCGCTGAGGACCGTGACCTCGTCGGCGATCTGGCGGATCTCTTCGAGACGATGGGTGACGTAGAGGACGCCGACGCCGCGCTCCTTCACCCGCTCCAGGGTCGAGAACAGTTTTTTGACCTCGTGGTCGGTCAGCGCCGCGGTGGGCTCGTCGAGGACGAGGATGCGGATGTGGTCGCCCTCGCTGAGCGCCCGGACGATCGCGACCTCGGTCTGCTCGACCGTGCTCAGCTCGCCGACCATCGTGTCCGGATGGGTGCCGAGGCCGAACCGTTCCAGCGATTCGCGGGCCAGCCTGCGCTCCTTGCCCCAGGAGATCTTCTTCATGAAGTTGGTGGTCCAGCTCTTGCCGAGCCGGAGGTTCTCGAGCACCGACAGGGTCGGCACCAGACCGAGCGACTGGTGGACGAAGGTGATCCCCGCCTCATAGGTGCTGTCGGGATTGCCGAACTCGAGTTCGTGGCTGCCCACGGTCACCGGCCCGGAGCCCTTGTCGGGCATGTAGAAGCCGGCGAGGATCTTGATGAAGGTCGACTTGCCCGAGCCGTTGTGCCCGAGCAGGGCGTGCACGGTGCCGCCGGGGATCGTCAGATCGAGGTCGTGCAGCACCCGGTTCCCGTAGAAGGACTTGCTGACCCGGTTGGCGACCAGGCCCTGTTCGTCGGTCATCTCTCCCCCTTTCCCAGGCGATCCGCGGCGGCTCGCGCCCGCGAGGGGCGGCCCGGGGCGCCGCCCCGGAACCGCTCCCTCTCGGACCGAACCTTCATCCGCTCTACTCCGGCGCCGCTATTTGCCGTTCCAGAGTTCTTTGAATTCTTCTTCAAAGTGCGGCGGGCCGGCCCAGGTCTTGCTCGGGCCGAGCGACGCCACGTTGTCCCAGGTCAGCAGGTACTGCTGGGCGGGGACTCCGCGCGGGACTTCGGTCCCGACTTTCTGGCCGGAGTAGATACGCGCGGCGGCGTCCACACCGGACCAGGCGACCGGGCCGAGGTCGAAGGCGAGGTCGAACTTCTGCACCTGTTTCTTCAGCATCAACTCGACGTTTTCCGGATTGCCGTCCATGCCCGCGACGGATATCTGGTCGCCCTTGCCGGCCTGCAGGACCTGGGTGGCCGCGATGCTCGCCGCCTGGTCGTACACGCCGACGACCCAGTTCAGTTCCGGGTTCGAGTTGAGCGCCGCCTGCACCTGCTGGGGCAGCGTGTTCTCGATCGTTTCAGTGTTGAACTGGAGCTTTTCGTACTTGCATTCGGGACAGACTTTCGGGAATTCGGCTTCGAAGCCTTCCTGCCGCGCGACGTCACAGCCGATCGCGTTCTCGGTCAGGAACAGCGTGTTGGCCTTGCCTTCGGATTCGGCCGTGATCGCTTTGGCGATGATCGTGCCCTGTTCGTAGCACCCGGTGCTTTCTTCGCTCGCGCCGGTCTGTACTTCGGCGACCGATCCGTCACCGGGATCGCCGGTGAAGACGCCGATCACGGGGATGCCCGCGGCTTTCGCCGCTTCGTAGCCCTGGGCCGCCACTTCGGAGCCGATCGCGTTGACGACGATCGCGCTCGGCTTGGCGTTGATCGCCTGCGTGAAGCAGGTGTTCGGCGCTTCCGGCGAGGCCCCGCCGTTGCAGAGCTGGTAGCCGTAGCCGATCGTTTCGGTGGCCTTGCGGATCTCGCCGCTCACCGTGGTGCAGCCGACGATCGAGAGATCGCAGCTGATGTTGTAGATCTTCCCGCCGGCTTTCGGCGTGAACGGTTTGAGGCCGATTTTCGGCTGCACGATCCCGGACGGTTCGGTCGAGAGTTCTTCGACTTCGGTTTTGAGCGCCGCCAGGCTCGCGCCGCCTTCTTCGCCTTCTTCGGCGCCGGCTTCTTCTTCGCCGCCGCCTTCTTCGGAGGTTGCCGCTTCTTCTTCGTTGGCGGTGGTTTCGCTGCCGCCGGAGCTGCTCGACGAACCGCAGGCGGTGACGACACCGACGCATAGGAGCGCGGCCAATAGCACGGCAAACAGGCTCAGCAGCCTGGTCCTTCCGATCTTCCCTTTCATTTCTCCTCTTCCCGTAACCCGATTCGCCCGGCCCCCAACTCGGGACGGAGCGAAATCGTTGATTGCGTGCTGTGATGCACGGCCGACCGATCCGTCGACGGGGCTCACCCGCCTCGGGTCTCGCTTTCTAGCCGCCTGTAGCGTCCGCGCCGTCCGCGGTCGATCCAACTGGCCGAACCGCTAGCACGTGTCCGGACTGGCGCTTCCGCCAGCCGATCTCCTCCGCGTCAGGCTTCCCGTACCCAACAATCATTTGGTAGATTCTAGCCCGTCCCAGCGGGTCCTGGGCAGGCACTTACCGAGGGAGGGAGGGCACACCTTGACGCAGGTCCGGGATTCCGATTTCGACGCGCCCCGCGTCCTCGGCGACGTCTCGCGGATGCGGACGGCGGACTCGGCCGGGCGGACCGCGATCACCTTCGGGTCCGAGCGCATTTCATACCTCGCCTGGGAGCGGATGGCAAACGCGCTGGCGGCCGAGCTGATCGACCGGGGCGTGCGCCCCGGCGAGCGCGTGGCGCTGCTCCTGCCCAACGGGCCGGGCTTCCTCGTCGCCTACTCGGCGATCGCCAAGGCCGGCGCCGTCGCCGTCCCCGTCGGCACCCGGCTCGGCGCCTCGGAGATGCGCTTCCTGCTCGACCACGGCGGCACCCGGCTGCTCGTGCACGACGCGGTGACCGCACAGGTCGCGGCCGGGCTCGGCGACGTCGCCACGATCGACCTCGACGAGCCGGGGCTCGCGACGATGCTCGGCGCGGCGCCGACGGCGGCTGAGGACGAGGCGGCGGAGCTCGCCGGGCGCCTGCCCGCGGTCGCCCCCGAGTCGGACGCAGCCATCTTCTACACCTCGGGGACCACCGCCAGCCCGAAGGGGGCGCGGCTCAGCCACCGGGCGATCCTCAACTGCGCGCGGATCGTCGGCGAGCGGTTCGGCATCACCGCCGAGGACGTCGCCCTGGCGAACCTGCCCCTGTACCACACCGCCACCCACTTCATCCCGCTGCCGACCCTGGTCGCGGGCGGGACCGTCGTCGTCCACGAGGGGTTCAAGGTCGAGGAGGCCTTCGAGTTGCTCGAACGCCACCGGATCACGCTCTTCCCGACGGTGACCGCGGTCGCGATCCTGATGGAGAAGTTCGCGACCGCGAAGGCGGGCGAGCGCGAGTTCGACCTCGACGCGCTGCGCAAGGTGTTCGTCGGCGGCGCCGGCGTGCCGCCCAGCCTGCTCGACAGCTGGTCGGCATTCGCTCCCCGCACGACGATGGTCAACTGCTATGGATTGACCGAGATGGCGCCGGCCGTCAGTTCGCACGACCCAGGCCTGATGGACGCTCCGTCCGGCTCGGTCGGCCTGCCCTACCCCGGCGTCGAGGTCCGCATCGTCCGCGAGGACGGCGGGCCCGCCGACGCCGACGAGGTCGGCGAAGTCCTGATCCGCAGCGCCTCGGTGATGAGCGGCTACCTCGACAATCCCGAGGCCACCGCGGCGGCGCTGCGCGACGGCTGGCTCCATACCGGGGACCTCGGGACCCGCGACGCCGACGGCTTCCTCGCGATCGTCGGCCGCAAGAAGCACATGCTGAAGCGCGGCGGCGAGAACGTCTTCCCGGACGAGGTCGAGGCCGCGCTGATCCGCCATCCCTCCGTTCGCGAGGCGATCGTCGTCGGCGTCCCCGACGAGGTGATGGGCGAGCGGGTCGGGGCGATCGTCGCCTCGCAGGCGGAGGCGGTGGTCGAGCCGGGCGAGCTCGTCAGCGCCTGCGCGGGCCTGCTCGCCGACTTCAAAGTGCCCGAGTACGTGTCGGTCGTCGACGGGGAGTTGCCGAAGAACGCGGTCGGCAAGGTCGATGCCCGCCGGCTGCACGAGGCCGCGCGCGAGGGCACGATCGACTGGATCGACCTCCGACGCGGTCGCGCCCGCGGCCAGGTGGCGCCGCCGCGGGCGACCGAGGCGTGAGCGCGGGCTCAGGCGTCGCGCGGCTGGACGTAGGCGGCGAAGTGCGGGGCGACCTCGGTCGCGAAGGTCTCGATCATCCGCATGCTCTCGGCGTGATCGAGCCCGAGCAGCGGCGGCTGCAGGACGAGCTGGTCGATCGGCGCGTAGCTGCCGGCCTCGAAGAAGCGCCCGAGACGTTCGATCACGTATTCGGGCGAGCCCATGATGCACTGGCGCTCGATGTCGCCCGCGAACAGGGGCTGGTCGGTCTTCGCGAACCAGCGCTGGTAGTTGCCGATCACCCATTCCGCCCACGGCGTGGCGACCCGCCGCGCCCGCTCGTGGTCGCGATCGACCCAGACGAAGCGAAAAGGCAGGTAGTCGATCGAGGCGGGGTCGCGCCCGAACTCGCGGAGCTTCGCCTCGAAGAACTCCATGTCCTCGCGGGCCGGCCGGCCGGCGACGCCCGGGATGCCGAGCCGGGCGACCCGCTCGAGCACCGGCCGGCTCGTGCCGCCGAGCCAGATCGGCACCGGCCGCTGCAGCGGCTTCGGCGTCACCTCGACGCCGGCGAAGGAGAACTCCCTGCCCGCGAAGTCGAGCGGCCCGTCGGCCCACGCCCGCAGCATGATCGCGGTCGCCTCCTCGTGGCGGCGACCGCGCGCGCGGCGGTCGATCGCCAGGCCGTCGAACTCTTCCTCGCGGTAGCCGACCCCCATCGCGAGGTCGAGCCTGCCGCCGGAGAGGACGTCGACCACCGCCGCGTCCTCGGCCAGGCGGACCGGGTGATAGAGCGGCAGCAACAAGACGTAGGGGCCGATCCGGATGCGGCTCGTCCGCGCGGCCACCGCCGCCAGCATCGGCATCACCGAGGGCAGGTAGTCGTCGTCGCAGAAGTGGTGCTCGGTCAGCCAGGCGGAGTGGAAGCCGAGCTCCTCGGCGAAGGCGATCTCGGCGAGCGTGTCCTGGTAGATCGCGGCCGACGAACGGCCCGACCCGGGGGGATTACGCAGGGGCCAGAGAAGCCCGAATTTCACCGCCGACTCCGATCTCCCCGCGCTGGGCGGAGTGCCTGGACAGGGCAACCTCAACTAGTCTACCAATTGTTTGGTTGGTAGATCGAACGGACTGGAGGATCAGTGAACACGAGAGAGCGGGCCATCGACTATCCGCTGACCGACGAGCAACGCGCCGTGCGCGCCCACGCCCGCGAGTTCGCCGAGACCGAGCTGGCGCCGCGGGCGGAGGAGTTCGACGCCGCCGACGAGTTCCAGCCCGAGCTGCACCGGCTGCTCGTCGGCTCCGGCCTGCTGGCCCACTTCGTGCCGGAGGAGTTCGGCGGCAACGGGCTCTCGGTGACGAACGTCTGCACGATCCGCGAACAGCTCTCGCGGGTGTGCCCGACCGCCGACGAGTACTTCGCCTCGCAGGGCCTCGGCGTCCAGGCGCTGGTGATGTGGTGCTCCGAGGAGCAGAAGCGGAGCTTCCTGGGCGGCCTGATGGACGGCTCGCAGGTCTTCGCCTTCTGCCTCAGCGAGCCCGGTGCCGGGTCCGACGTCGGCGGGATCGAGACCGTCGCGACCGCCGCCGGTGACGACTACGTGATCAACGGCAAGAAGCGCTTCATCTTTGCCCCGGAGGCCGCCACGACCCTGGTCGTCTTCGCCAAGACCGATCCCGAGCTGGGGAAACGCGGGATCTCGGCGTTCGCCGTGGACCAGCCCGCCGAGGGCATCCGCTGCGAGCCCTTCCACCTGCTGAAGCCGGCACCCCACGCCGAGGTCTACTTCGAGGATTGCCGCGTGCCCGCGAGCGCGATGGTCGGGGAGCGCGGCGCGGGCATCCGCGTGGCGCTCTCCAACCTCGACCGCCTGCGGCCCTCGGTCGGCGCCGCCGCGGTCGGGATGGCCGAGGCGGCGCTCGCCGCCGCGACCGGGTACGCGCGCGACCGCAACGCCTTCGGCGGCCGGCTCTCCGACCTGCAGGCGGTCCGCTTCCGGATCGCGGCCGCCGAGGCCGAACTCGACGCGGCCCGCCTGATCGTCTACGCGGCGGCCGCCAACGCCGACGCCGAGGCCCTCGAGCTGGCGGCATCCTCCGGCAAGGCCAAGCTGGTCGCCACCGAGACGGCCTGGAAGGTGATCGATTCGGCAATCCAGATCCACGGCGGCGCGGGCCTGCGCCGCGGCTCGATCACCGAGCGAGTCCTCAAGGCAAGCCGCGCGACCCGCATCTACGAGGGCTCGAGCGAGATCATGCAGCTGGTCATCTCCCGCTCGATCTTCCCGCGCGCGTAGGGGCGGGAAGCCGGCGCCCGGAGCGGGAGGGGACGCGGGGAAAGGGACGCGGCCGTCCCGTCCACGACCCGGGCGGGCTGTGGCCGTGGCCGGGACGGCCGGGGCTGGGGGGAGAGGTGCGCGGGTTCGTGACGCGCACCGGGCGGACGTGCGCGTGTCGTCGGGAAGTAGCGCGTGGTCGGTGACGAAGGCGCAGGTCCTGTGACGAAGATGCATAGAACGTCACGCTCCCTCCCGACTTCTCGGGACCCGGCCGTCAACCTGTCGCCTTTGGTCGCCCTGTGGGCTACCAAAGGCGACAGGTTCGTCCCGGGCCCCGGCGAAGGTGACCGAAGGCGTGAGGATCCGTGACGAACCGGGCGGGACCGTGACGGGAGCGTGGAGTTCCTCCCGTCCCCGTGACCTTCCCCCGGGAACCACGCCCGTCGCCGGCCGGCGGCCCCTCCTCCGGCTGCGGCGCAGGATCCGTGACGAAGACCCATGGGACGTCACGGTCTCGTCCCACCTCCACATCACCGC
>DASZUH010000183.1:0-1582 GCA_035547715.1 Solirubrobacterales bacterium | reverse complement strand
CCGGCGCTGCGGGCGGAGCTGGCGAGGCGGCCGTTGATCGAGGTCGACCTCCACATGCACACCGACCACTCGGGCGACTGCGCGACGCCGGTCGAGGTGCTGCTGCAGACGGCGCGCGACCGTGGCCTCGGGGCGATCGCGGTGACCGACCACAACGAGGTGTCGGGGGCGCTCGAGGCGGCCGCGATCGCGGAGTCCATGGACGACCTCAAGGTGATCGTCGGCGAGGAGATCAAGACCGCCGAGCAGGGCGAGGTGATCGGCCTCTTCCTCGAGGAGCTGGTCCCCAAGGGCCTGACGATGGCCGAATCGATCGCCGCGATCCGCGAGCAGGGCGGCCTTGTCTACGTGCCCCACCCGTTCGACCGCTTCCACTCGGTGCCCGACTACGAGCACCTGCTCGACATCGTCGAGGACATCGACCTGCTCGAGGTCTTCAACCCGCGGGTGATGCTGACCTCGTTCAACGAGGAGGCGGTGCGGTTCGCGGGCAAGTACCGGATCGTCCCGGCGGCCGGGTCGGACTCCCACGTCGCCCAGGGGCTGGGGAGCGTGCGCCAGCGGATCCACGACTTCGACGGGCCGGCGGAGTTCCTCGAGGCGATGCGCGACGCCGACATCACCCGCAAGCACAAGAACCTGGTCTACGTGCAGACGCTGAAGTTCCTGCAGACGACGGGGCGGCCGAAGGCGGCGAAACGGCGCGTCGCCAACCCGAAACCGGCGCGCGGGGGGCGGCCGCGACGGGGCGCCGGGGGGCGTCGGTCGGCCGGCAAGAGCTGATGCACGGGTCTCGTCGCGAAGGAGGCGCGCCGACCTCGTCAAAGATGTCCCGGCAGATGCACTCCACCGACGACGAGATCCGCGAGAAGTATCTGGAGAGGGCGATCCGCGAGCTCAACCAGATGAGCCGCGAAATCCTCGACTGCCCCTATTGCCCGCGGGGGAAACTGATGCCGGTGCTCGGCTCGGGCCATCCCCAGGCGGACATCATGATGCTGAAGCACTCGCCGCTGTCGTCGGAGATCGAGGAGGGCGTCGCCTTCTACGGCCGCTCCGGCAACGCGCTGATGAAATCCTTCAAACGGCTGGGGATCGACCCCCTCGTCGTCTACGGCACGCTCTGCGTCAAGTGCCCGGTGGCCGAGCCCGACCTGGCGCCGCAGGAGTGCGTCGCCCGCCTGGTCGAGGAGATCGCGATCGTCCAGCCGAAGATCGTCGTCGTCATGGGCGAGCCGAGCCTCCGCATCCTGAACGGCCTCCACGTCCCGCTCTCGCGCGAGATCGAGCAGCGCGAGGGCGACATCCAGGCCTTCACCCCCACCATCGATGCCCTCTACGTCCCCGACATCGACGACAGCCTCGACGAAGAGGGCGCGAAGCAAAGATTCTGGCGCGCGTTCCGGATGCTGGGGACCTGGTACGAGGATCTGCCGCCGTACTAGATCACTGATTCCTAATCGCCGTCGCAGGCACTCGACCGGATAGGAGCAAGGGAAAGGCCGTCGAAGGCCGGTGTGTTCCAGCAACGCCGACCACCCGGAGGTGGCGACATGCCCACCGACCTCGACGACCTTCTGAT
>DASZUH010000182.1:0-1556 GCA_035547715.1 Solirubrobacterales bacterium | reverse complement strand
GTCGCCGAGGGCGTCGGGGACCTCGGTGCCGTCGAAGTCGGAGCCGAGGGCGACGTGGTCGACACCGATGCGGTCGGCGATGTGGCGGGCGTGGCGGGGGATCAGGTCGATCGGGGTGTCGGTCTGGTTCTTGCCGTCGGGGCGGAGGAAGGCGGGGGCGAAGACGATGCCGACGAGGCCGCCGGTCTGGCCGACGGCGTCGATCTGGGCGTCGGTGAGGTTGCGCGAGTTGGGGCAGATGGCGTGGGCTCCCGCGTGGCTGACGACGAGGGGCGCGGCGCCGATCTCGGCGACATCCCAGAAGCCCGCTTCGTTCATGTGGGCGAGGTCGAGGACGATGCCCAGCTCGGCGCAGCGGCGGACCAGGCGCCTGCCCGCGTCGGTGAGGCCGGGGCCGATGTCCGGGGTCGACGGGTAGCGGAAGCGGACGCCGTTGCCGAAGGCATTGGGCCGGCTCCAGACCGGGCCGACCGAGCGCAGGCCCGCCGCGTACCAGAGGTCGAGCGACTCGAGGTCGGGGTCGATCGGCTCGGCGCCCTCGAGGTGGAGCACCGCGACCGGCGGCCCGCCCGCGGCCGCCGCGTCGACGTCGGCGATCGTCCGCGCCACCCGCATCTCCCCCGCCCGCTCGAGCGCCAGGAGGCGACCCGCGGCGCTCGTCGCCGCGGCCGCCGCATACTCGCGGCCCAGCTCCGGCGCCGGCCCGGCGCCGCCCGGCCGCTTCGACTCCCGCGGCCGGTAGTCGGCGGTTTCCGGGTTGCGGATGAAGACCGCGAAGATGCCGCCGCGCATCCCCGCCTCGGCCATCCGTGGCAGGTCGAGGTGGCCATCCTCCCGCCCGCCCGCGAAGCGGGCGTGGTCCGCGCGGGTCAGCGAGTCGTTGTGGCCGTCGAAGACGATCGCCATCGGCGGGAAACTATCGGCAGCGGGAGGCGTTTGGCGGCGCTGCCGAGCATCATCGGTGCCAGGTGCTCTTCACGGCCGAAGAGCTTCGAGGCCAGCGCCAGGCAGACGATCGAGAAGGCGACGAGGACGGCGATGTCGAGGCGCGGGTGGAACACCGCCGGCGCGAGCACGTGGCGCTGGCTCGCGAGCAGCGTCTGGCGCATCAGATCGACCCCGTAGGTGAGCGGGTTGAGGCGGACGAACGGCTGCATCCAGCCGGGCAGTTCGCCCGCCGGGTAGAGCGCGCCGCTGAAGAAGAAGAGCGGGAAGATGACGAAGTTCATCGCCACCGCGAAGTCCTCGAGCTTGCGGATCCGGGCGGCGGCGAGCATGCCGAGGCTGGACAGGGCAAGCGCGCAGAGCAGCGCCGAGCCGACGAACTCGAGGTAGTCGGTGGCGGTCACTTCGATCCCGTAGATCCAGACCAGGACCGAGAAGACGACCGCGAACGCCGTCCCCAGCAGGGTCGCGGCGAGCGTCTTCCCCCAGACCACGAGCCCACGCGGGATCGGCGCGATGAGCAGCATCCGCATCGGCCCGAACTGCCGGTCGTGGACGCTGCCGAGCGCGCTCAGCAGGCAGCTGAAGAGGATGACCATGCCGATGATCCC
>DASZUH010000181.1:0-6727 GCA_035547715.1 Solirubrobacterales bacterium | reverse complement strand
GTGGCTTAGGTCGACCGCGTGGTCGGGACCGTCGAGGAGGACGGGACGGATCGTGACGTTCCGGGCGTCTTCGTGGCGACAGCCGCACCTCCGGGCCTTCCGGGGCGACCGACCGGCGATCCGGAACGGTCCCTCATGACTTCCGTCATCTTCGCCATGGGTCGGGAGAGTGCCTTCGTCGCTTGACCACCATAGGCGTACAAGCGACGAACGCACCGGGGCGATGCATGAGGAAGTGGGGAGGGACCGTGACGTTCCATGGGTCTTCGTGGCGGAATCCTCGCCTTCGTGGCCGATCATGCGCTCCTTCCCCACGGGACCCACACGTCTCCCGGCGCACGTCACGAACCCTCCTCTCTCCCCACGGACCCGGCCGTCCCGGCCACGGCCACAACCTGCCAGGGCCGTGGACGGGACAGCCGGGCGCAACTCGGACGGCCGCCTCCCCCGGGCGCCGGCTTCAGACGCCCGTCCCTCGAATCAACCACCCACCCCTACAGCACGCGGACCGGCTCGCCTGCCAGCCAGGCGAGCACATCCTCGACCGCGTCGCCGTAGAACACGTTGTAGGTGTCCTCGGTGACGTATCCGAGGTGCGGGGTGATGATCACGTTCGGGGTGCTTCGCAGTGGGTGGTCGGCGGGCAGCGGCTCGGTGTCGTAGACGTCGAGGGCGGCGCCGGCGATCGTCCCTTGCTCGAGCGCCTCGAGCAGCGCGTCGGTGTCGACGAGCGGCCCGCGTGAGGTGTTGACCAGGTAGGCGCTCCGCTTCATCAGCGCCAGCTCGCCGGCGCCGATCAGTCCCTCGCTGCGCTCGCTCAGTTTGTAGTGGACCGAGACGACGTCGGAGCGCTCGAAGAGCTCGTCCTTGGTGACCGGCTCGGCACCCGCGGCGCGCGCCTCCGCGGGGTCGAGGTTCTGCGACCAGGCGACGACGTCCATCTCGAAGGCCTTGGCGACCGGCACCATCCGCCGGCCGAGCCTTCCCAGGCCGACGAGGCCGAGGGTGGAGCCGGCGAGGTCGCCGCCGATCGTCGTCTGCCAGCCGCCGAGGCGCATCGACGCGTCCTCGGTGGGGATGTTGCGCAGGAGGCCGAGGATCAGACCCCAGGTGAGCTCGGCCGTGGCCGGGCCATGACCGCCGGTGCCGCAGACGACGACGCCGCCCCGCCGGGCCGCGTCGATGTCGATCGCGACGTTGCCCATCCCGGTCGTGATCAGGAGCTTCAGGTCCGGCAGGCGGTCGAGCGTCGCCGCCGGGAACGGCGTGCGCTCGCGCATCGCGACCACGATCTCGGCGCCGGCGAGCGCCTCGACCAGCTCATCGGGGTCGGCGATGTGCCCGCAGAGCGCCACCTTCTCCCACTCGTCGGGGACGCGGTCCCAGCCGCCGTAATCGAGGGCGACGCCCTGGTAGTCGTCGAGCAGGACGATGCGCTTCATGTCAGGAGCGTTTCACACCGCTATGTTGGCCGCCGTGGCCCGCCGATCGGTACCCGCCCTGGTAGTCGTCCTGGCCCTGCTCGCCCCGGCGAACGCCGGCGCCTTCCCCGGCCTCTCGCCGCTGCTCCGCGCCGCGCGCCCGGCGCCCCTCGCCGGCAAGGTGGTCGGCATCGACCCGGGCCACAACGGCGGCAACTTCTCCGACCCGAGCTTCATCGACGCGCCGGTCTGGAACGGGCGCGAAGAGGAGGCCTGCGACACGACCGGGACCGAGACGAATGGCGGCTACACCGAGGCGCTCTTCAACTTCCGGGTGGCGAGCTACCTGCGCCGCGATCTGATCGCCGAGGGCGCGAAGGTCGTGATGACCCGCCGCTCCAACCACGGCGTCGGCCCCTGCATCACCCGCCGCGCGCGGATCCTCAACAAGGCGGGCGCCGACGTGGCGATCGACATCCACGCCGACGGCGGCCCGGCGAGCGGCCGCGGCGTCGCCATCCTCACCCCGGTCGCCGACGGTCCCAACGACCACGTCATCGCCTCGTCCCGCCGCTTCGGCCGGATCCTCCTCAACCGCTACACCAAGGTGACCGGGATCCCGATCTCCAACTACGACGGCAGCGGCGGCTTCGCCGCGCGCGACAATCTCGCCGGCCTCAACCTCGCCACCGAGCCCAAGGTCCTGATCGAGTGCGTGAACATGCGCAATGCCGTCGACGCCACGCGCCTGGTCAAGCCCTCCTTTCAGCGCCTCGCCGCGAGGTCGATGGCCGAGGCGATCACGGCCTTCCTCACCACGCGCTGACGCCGGGCCGGGGCCTCATGGTCAGGCCACAACCTCTTCCCTCAGTTTCCGTAGAGGCGTGCCCTCGGCGTTCTTCCACTCAAGTGGCCCCGCGGCAGACCTCCCGAGCAGGGTCGCGGCAGCCGCCGACGGCGAACCGAATTCAAAATCCGAACTCAACGTCAGGGTAAGGCCGTCCGGATCCGGGCTCAGCACACCGTCACCGATCAGCTTCTGGCGAAGTCCGATCGCCCACGGTGGGCAGGCATTGACGGTCAACGCCCTCGCCTTCGCGCCGGCATAGACCATGAACCCGTCCTCGGTTTCCACGCCTTCTCCAGAGGCGTCGGGACCGGAGAGAAATAGACGATCGGCGTCCTGGACGTACTCGATCGGCTCGAACACGCGCACGTCCAACAGCGGGCAGATCAGGAGTATGTCGAGAAGAAACGACTCGGCGTCCTGCTGATCAGGCTCGCTCAGCGGCGGCAGCCCTGGAGCCGTCCCATTGTCGAGTTCGGCCCTGCCGTTCGAGGCGGCAATTTCGAGAAGCCGCGCCTCCAGATAGCGGATCGTGGCCTTGTTGAGCAATTGCCCGGTGGTGGTGAACAAGACCATCCGAGTCCAAAAGTCCTTACTCGAATGGTGCGCGTCCAACCGGCTCCGCGGGTCCTCCCCCTCTCCGATGTAGATTCGGGAGTCGGTTTTTGCTCCCTCGGAGGGACCGACGAGCAGGTAGACACCCGGCGAGCGGAGCTCATCGCGGGAGGTTCGCACGGCGTGGTAGTGGACCCGTGAGCACGCGAGGGCGACGCCCGTCCAGTTCGATTTGTAGACGAGACGAACCCCGTCGGACGATCCTTCTGGCAGAAAGACACGAAGCGTGACGCCGAGCGGCATTCCCGTACTGAAGCACACTCCGGCCGACCAGCCCCTCATCTCCCTCGCGATCGAGCGCGGTGAGTGGGCGGAAAGAGTGGCCTATCGTGCCGGGGCACGAGATCGTCGGGCGGGTCGGCGCGGTCGGGGCCGAGGTCGAGGGCTTCGCGGCCTCGACCCCCACATCGGCACGCAAACGCCGCTCGATCGGCGGCTCCGACATCGGCGGCATCGCCGAGACCCAGGCGAGCGCGGGCTCGCCTCCGACGTCAAGTACCGCTTCGTCATCGACATGGGGTCGATGTCTGCAGCGTCGTAGCCACCGGACGCGAAGTCACAAATAATTTGCTTGACAGTGTTACTTAGGTACATCTATGGTCCCTTCCTCGTGAAGAAGAAACCGATTCTCGTCCCCCTCGGCGTGGCGCTCGCCGCCCTCTTCCCGCACGGTGCGCAGGCAAAGGTCGTCGACACCGGCGCAAGCCTCGGTCGGGCGCAGGTGACCGTGGTCCAGGGCGCCGGCGGCGCCTCCGATCTGCTCGCCCTGCCGGCGAGCGACCCGGCGATGGCGCCATTCGGCCACCACTCGCACTACTCCCACTCGAGCCACCACTCGCACCATTCCCACCACTCGCACTACTCGTCGAGTGGCGGCGGGGGTCACTATTCGCATAGCTCGCACTCGTCTCACTCGTCGCACTACTCGAGTTCCTGAAGCGCCGCCCATCGCCTGCGTCCAAGATGATCGAGCGCCTCGTCTCCTTCGATCCGGCAGGCCATTCGGTCGACGCGGTTCAACGCGCCGCCTATCGACTCTCCGATCGACTGGCCTGTGAGATCCGCTCGCCCGACGGCGTGATCGAGGCCCGGCTCTCGCTTCTGGACGAGAGCGACGACCCCGACAGGCTGGTGGCGGAGTTTCGCAACGAGGTGCTCGACCAGGTTCTGCGCGAGCGGATCCGCGCCGAAACCGCCGACGTCCGCAACCTGGTCCTCGCGCTCGCCTTTTCCCGAACGGGACTGACCGAGGCGGATGGCTAGGTTCCGCGAGCAGGCCGCCTTCTCGGCGGCCGCCGCCGACTGGGAGTTCCTGCCGTTCCGGTTCGAGCGCCTGGACGGGCGCGTCCTGGTCACCAACGTGGTCGGCGAGCACACCTTCCTACGCCCACGGACTTCGACCGATTCGTCGAGCGAGACCTGCCCACCGATTCCGACCTCGTCCGTCGTCTTCGCGCGAAGCACCTGATCAGGGAGCCGAGTGACGACCTGCCGGTCGAACTCCTGGCGATGAAGGCGCGGACCCGCCACCGGCGCCTGGCGGAGTTCACCTCCCTCCACATCTTCGTCGCCTCGTTGCGGTGCGAGCACTCCTGCCCCTACTGCCAGGTCTCGCGACAGAGCTCGGACAAGGGCGCATTCGACATGACGATCGAGACCGCCCGCCTCGGCCTCGACTCCGCCTTCCGGTCGCCCTCCCACAACGTCAAGATCGAGTTCCAGGGCGGCGAGCCGTTGCTCAACTTCGGCCTGATCGAAGAAGTCGTGCTCGAGGCCAAGGCCCGGAACGAGGTGGCGGGCAAGAACCTGGGCTTCGTCATCGCGACCAACCTGGCGCTGTTGGACGATCGCGTGCTCGGGTTCTGCCGCTCCCACGATGTCTACATCTCGACCTCGCTGGACGGGCCCGCCGACCTGCACAACAAGAACCGGCCGCGCCCCGGGCGCAACAGCTGGGAGCTGGCGACCGACGGTATCCGCCGGGTCCGGGAGGAGTTGGGAGTCGACCGGGTCTCGGCCCTGATGACGACGACGCGGGCCGGCCTCGACCGGGTCAGGGAGATCATCGACACCTACGTCGACCAGGGACTGTCCGGGATCTTCCTGCGACCGCTGTCGCCGTACGGTTTCGCGATCAAGACCAAGAGCTTCGCCGCCTACGGCGTCGATCGCTGGCTCCCCTTCTACGAGGAGGGTCTCGACTACATCATCGAGCTGAACCGGCGCGGCACGCCGATGGTCGAGCAGTACGCCGCGGTCGTCCTCAAGAAGATGTTCACCAACGACGATCCGGGCTACGTGGATCTGACCTCCCCCGCCGGGATCGGTATCGGTGCGATCGTCTACAACTACGACGGTGACGTGTACGCCTCGGACGAGGGGCGGATGCTGGCCGAGATGGGTGACACCACCTTCCGGCTCGGCAATCTCCACGCCGACTCCTACGAGGAGATCATGCTGTCCGAAGCACTCCTCGCGCCCCTGGAGGAGTCCTTCACCGGCAGCGCTCCGATGTGCGTCGACTGTGCCTTCGAGCCTTACTGCGGAGCCGATCCCACCTACCACCACGCGACCGGCGGTGACTTCCTCGGCCGCAAGCCGAGCTCCGGGTTCTGCCGGCGCAACATGGCGATCTTCAAGCTGCTCCTCGACCGCTACGAAGGCGACCCGGAGACGCGGGCCCTGTTCCGGACCTGGGCGAGCCATTGATCGCGCTGCGCGGAAAGGCGATCAGTCCGGCCCTTTCCGAGTCGTTGTCGCGTGCGGTCTGGAAGATCTCCGATCCCGATGCGGTCGTCGCCCGTCACGCGCGGGCGATCCTCGTCGGAGCCGGGCAGGACCCGCCGCCCGATTTCGACCTCTACCTCGTCCGCAGTGACGACGACGCCGGGCGCGTCGCCGCGCCCTGCGTCCAACTCCCACCGGAGCTCGACTACCTCGCGCCCGACGACGTGATCGCCGTGAGCACGGACGGTCAACGCATCCGCGTCCTCTGGCGTCACGACAGCAGGCAGAACAGCATCCTGCTGACCGAGCGCTGCAACCACTACTGCCTGATGTGCTCGCAACCGCCGAAGACCGCGCCGGACGATCACCTGCTGGCGCAGGCGTTCGAGCTGATCCGCCTGCTGCCGCGGCACACCGCCGAGATCGGCTTCACCGGCGGCGAGCCCACCCTCTACGGAGAGGACCTGATCGGGCTCCTGCGCCTGACCCGCAACCTCCACCCCGAGTCGGAGGTCCACGTGCTCTCGAACGGGACGCGCTTCGCCGACCCGGATTTCGCCGCCGCCTGGGCCTCGATCGACAACCCGAACATGATGGTCGGCATCCCGCTCTACGGCGCCGAGCCTGCCCGCCACGACTACGTGGTCCAGTCGGAGGGAGCCTTCAACCGGACGGTCCCGGGGATCATGAACCTGGCGCGACTGGGGCAGCGGATCGAGATCCGCGTCGTCCTCCACCAACAGACCGCCCCGGCGCTGCCCGAAATCGCCGAGTTCATCGCTCGCAACCTGCCCTTCGTCGACCAGGTCGCCCTGATGGGATTGGAGATGATCGGGCTCGCGCGGGCCAACGTGCCCGCCCTCTGGATCGACCCGACCGAGTACGCCGAGGAGCTCGCCGAGGCGGTCCTCATCCTCGACCGCAGTCGCATCCACACGATGATCTACAACTCGCAACTCTGCCTGATCCCGCGAAGCCTCTGGCCCTTCACGGTCCGCTCGATCAGCGACTGGAAGAACGAGTACCACCCGGAGTGCGCGAACTGCGGCGTCCGCGACCAGTGCGGCGGCTTCTTCTTCTCGGCGAAATACAAGGTCAGCGAGAACATCCGGGCGCT
>DASZUH010000180.1:0-7938 GCA_035547715.1 Solirubrobacterales bacterium | reverse complement strand
GGCTGTCGCTTGTTGCGCCATGCGGAACAAGCGACAGCCGGAGGACGGCCACGGGCCGGCGACGGGCGTGGTTCCGGGGGAAGGTCGCAGGGACGGGAGGTTCGCCGGGCTTCCGTCACGGTCCCGCCCGGTTCGTCACGGATCCTCATGCCTTCGGTCACCTCCGCCGGGGGTCGGGACGAACCTGTCGCCTTTGGTAGCCCACAGGGCTACCAAAGGCAACAGGGTGACGGCCGGGCCCGAGGGAGACGGGACGGACCGTGACGTTCCATGCGTCCTCGTCACGGGACCCGCGCCTTCGTGCCCGATCATGCGCTCCTTCCCCACGGCACGCGCACGTCCCCCGGCGCACGACCCGCACGTCCGCCGCCCCACGTCACGAACCCTCGCACCTCTCCCCACCCACCCGGCCATCTCGGTGGCGGCCACAACCGGCCAGGGCCGCCACCGAGAAGGCCGGGCGCACCTCGGACGGCCGCCACCCTCCGGGCCGCCCGCCCCGGGCGACAGCTTGCGCCGGCCCGCGCCCGGAATCAACCTCTACCCGTCCGGGAAAGGCTGGATCGGGATGCCGTGGTCGGTCTCGCGCATGCCCAGCTCGTAGGCCGCGCCTGCTGGCAGGGTCAGCCGGCGGGGCGGCAGGGCGGGGCGTTCGATGGTCAGCTCGAGGTCGGCGACCGAGCAGTTGACGGTGTGGTGCTCGCCGCCCTTCGGGTCGGCGTAGACCCAGCCGACGAAGTCCTTGCGGGGCGCGGTGACGCGGCCGTGGACGACGATGTCCTTGCCGGGGAGGAGGAAGGAGCAGGCGGTGGGCGACTCCTCGATCCGGGCCGAGCGGATCGCGCCGAGGCCGCCGAGGCGGTGGCGGACGCCGTCGAGGCTGAGCATCCCCGACGGTACCCAGGGGGTGACGCGGGAGCCGAGCTTGACCCGCGCGGCGCCGGCGTCGAACCAGGCGTCGGGCGCGTCGGGGAAGCCGCTGCCCTCGAGCCAGACCCAGCGCTCGGCGTGCTCGGTGCCCCAGTTGTGGCCGATCATCCCGGGCCAGCCGGCGATCTCGATCGACTCCCCGCCGACCTCGAGGGTGCCGTCGAAGACCGCGTCGGGGAACGGCGCGATGAACTTCGTCCGCGGCAGCGGCGCCGCGTAGAGCCAATCGGCCGGCAGGTAGCGGCAGGGCTCGCCGGGGCCGTCGAAGCGGAGTGACCAGCGCGCGCCCAACGTCTCGCTCGCGAGCGCGCCCTCCGCCCTCCCGGGGCCGATCTCGGCGTCGGCGACGCGGATCCACGATCCGGGCGGGGCGGCGAGCCGATCCGCCGGAACCGTGACCTTGGCGGCCCGCGGCGCGGGCGCGGCGCGATCGAAGAGCGTGAACCAGATCGAGCCGCTGGGCTCCCGCCCCGGGCGCTTGTGGGCGGTGTGGCGGATCCAGATCCCGAGGCCGCCGTCGGGCCGGCAGGCCTTGACGTAGAAGCTCTCGTAATGGCCCGCCTTGGCGGCCACCCCCGGGAAGCGCGCCCGTTCCTCCACGGCACGAGCCTACTCGACTTTGGCCGGCCGGCCAGATAGGTTCGCCGCATGCGGGGGCAGTCTGCGGAGAGGTTCGTCGTGTTCGCGCTGCGCGTGCTCGCGCTGACCTTCGCCGTCGTCGGCATCCTCTACGTCGCCCTGCCGAGCCCGACGCTCGACGTCATCTCCGACGTCGGCGAACTCCTCGGCAACCACACCCGCGCACCCCACACGCAGGAGTACATGTGGCTGGCGCTCGGCTTCGCCTACATGGTCGTGATCACCGGCATCTGCCTGATCGCCCAGGCCGACGTGGTCCGCCACCGGCCGCTGCTGCTCCTCCTCGCCGCCGGCAAGGCCGCCTCCTCGCTCACCTCGCTCGCCTTCTTCCTGGTCCAGGACCAGGTCTTCGCCTACCTGCTCGGCGCCCTCGTCGACGGCACCCTGATCCTGGTCGCGCTCTGGCTCTGGGCGCTGGTCGGGCGGGTCGATCGCCCGCTCGCCCCGGGCGGTCGGTACCGCGGCGGCCTCGGCGGCGCCGAACGACGGACGCTGAGCGCGATCTGCGCGGCGATGGCGCCGGGCGTCGACGGGCTGCCGGCGGCCGAGCGCGACGTCGACGTCTCCGGGCCGGTCGCCGAGTTCCTGCGCGCCGCCCCGCCGGACTTCCTGATGCGGCTGCGCCTCGGGTTGCGCGCCTTCGAGTGGATGCCCTTCCCGCACCGCTTCAGCCGCCTGGACCAGGCGGGGCGCGAACGGTTCCTGCGCCGCCTCGACGACTCCCGGTCCCCGCTCCGGCACGACCTGCTGCTGATGGCGAAGCTGTTCTCGACGCTCGGCTACGTCGTCACCCCGGCGGTCCAGGCGAAGGTCGGCTACGAGCTCGGCTGCGGCCTCGCCGAGGGCGGCGCCCCGGAGCCCGCCGGCACGCTCGGCGACACCGAGCCGCGCGGCGAAGGCGAGGAATGCGACGTCGTGATCGTCGGCTCCGGCGCGGGCGGCGCGGTCGCCGCCGCGACCCTGGCCGAGGCCGGACTCGACGTGCTCGTGCTCGAGGCCGGCGGGCACCACCAGCGCGGCACCTATCCCGGCGACCAGCTGGACGCGATCAAGCGCCTCTACCGCGGCGGCGGCCTGACCGTCGCCGCGGGCCGACCGCCGATCGTGGTGCCGGTGGCGCAGGCCGTCGGCGGCACCACCGTGGTCAACTCGGGCACCTGCTTCCGCGCCCCCGAGAGCGTGCTCGACGACTGGGCGCGGCGCTTCGGCATCGGCTGGGCGCGAGACCTCGACGGCGACTTCGCCGAGGCGGAGGAGATGCTGCGGGTGACGCCGCTCGACCCCGGGCGGATGGGCCGCAACGGCCGGTTGGCGCTGGCGGGGGCGACGGCGCTCGGTGCCCGCGGCGGGCCCATCTCCCGCAACGCCGGCAACTGCGTCCAGTGCAGCTCCTGCCCGTTCGGCTGCCCGCTCGACGCCAAGCGCGGGATGCACGTCACCTACCTGCCGCGGGCGGTGGCGGCGGGAGCGCGGGTGCGCGCCGGGGTCGAGGCGCGCCGCGTCCTGGTCGAGGACGGCCGCGCCGTCGGCGTCGTCTGCCGGCTCGGCGCGGACGGGACGGCCGCGCCGTTCACGGTCCGCGCCAGGCGGGCCGTGGTGCTCGCCGCCGGCGCCCTCGGGACGCCGGAGCTGCTGCTGCGCTCGGGCCTCGGCGGCGGCGCGGTCGGCCGCAACCTCCACGTCCACCCCGCCTGCTGGGTCGGCGCCCGCCACGAGGAGGAGGTGCGCGGCTGGGAGGGCGTGATGCAGAGCTACTACGTCGACGAGTGGGAGTCCCGGGGCGTCCTGCTCGAGGCCACCTTCACCCCGCCCGCCTTCGGCGGCGCCTGGCTGGGCGGCTCCGGCGCCGAGCACCAGCGGGCGATCCTCGACCTCGGCCACGTCGCCTCGATCGGCGTCCAGCTCACCGACCGCTCCGCCGGTCGGGTCCGCCTCGGGCCGAGCGGCGCCCTGCGCGCCTCCTACTCCCTGAGCCGCGACGACGCGGCCCGCCTCACCTTCGGCATCGCCCGCGCCGCCCAGGTCCACTTCGCCGCCGGCGCCACCGAGGTCTACCCCAACCTCGCCGGCGTCAAGGTGCTGCGTCCCGGCGATCTCGCGAGCTTCGAAGCGCGCGCCTTCAAGCCGTCGGAGCTCCGCCTCGAGGGCTTCCACCCGATGGGCACGGCGCGCATCGCCGCCGACCCGCGCCAGGGCGCCTGCGCCCCCGACGGCTCCCTCCACGGCACCGCCGACCTCTACGTCGCCGACGCGTCGCTCTTCCCGACCGCCCTCGGCGTCAACCCGATGATGACGATCATCGCCTTCGCCAGGCAGGTCGCCCGCGAGGTCGCGGCCGCCTCTCCCGCACGAAAGGACCCAAGGGCTCAGGTTCCGGCGTCTCGATGACGACCGTAATCGCATGAACCCTTTTCGCCGTCTCCGCCGCCATCTGTCCTTCTCCAACGTGGTCGCCTGCCTGGCCCTCTTCGCCGCGCTCGGCGGCAGCGCCTACGCCGCCGGCAAGATCAACGGCAACAAGATCGTCAGGCACTCGATCGGGGCAGGCAAGCTGAAGAACCGGACGATCACCGGTAGGCAGATCAAGGACGAAACGATCACCGCCAGGCAGATCAAGAAGGGGTCGCTCGACGCCGGCGTGATCAACCTCTCGACCCTGCCGCCGGTCCAGTCCGCCCAGACGGCGACCAGCGCGACCAGCGCGAAGACCGCCACCAAGGCGACGACGGCGGGCAGCGCGACCAATGCGGTCCACGCCGATGTCGCCGACAATGCCACCAACGCGACCCACGCCGACACGGCCGGGACCGCCACCAACGCGACGCACGCCGACTCGGCCACCCACGCCGACACGGCGGGCGACGCGGAAACCCTCGACGGCAGGACCGCCGCGCAGCTGACCGATACCTGCCCGGCGGCGACCGAACTCTTCGGCGGGATGTGCTGGGACACCGCGCCGCGGCCGGCGGCGAACTGGTTCGAAGCGACGAGCACCTGTGGCGAAGCCGGCGGGCGGCTGCCGACGATCAGCGAGCTCGTCGCCTACGTCCTGCGCGAAGGCGAACAGGCGCCACAGCAGGTCTGGTCGGGCGACCTGGCCGGCGTCGAAGAACCGTCGGGCGAAGAGGAAGTCCTCACCAGCGACGAGACCGAACGGGAAACCAACGGCCCGACCATCAAACTCGGCTACCGCTGTCTCTTCTACCGGACCAACGCCGGCTGACCCGGGCGGCGGCGCCTCCGCCCCCGGGCCGCGCGGCACCTCCACATCCCTCTCTGTTGAAACCGACGGACGCGGGGCGCCCGGGCGGGCTCGATCCTGTGCGCATGAACCGTCGCCTGACGCTGCCCTGCCTCCTCGCCCTGCTCGCCGCCCTCGCCCTGCCCGCCGTGGCCGCCGCCGATCTGACCCGGGCCGAACACGACGGCGGCCGGATCGCGCAACGGGTCCGGACGGGCGAGACGTCCTGCGCGGAGCTCTCCGCCGGCGAGGCGGAGCTGGTCGGCGAGTACGCGATGGGCCGTTACCTCGGCACCACCGCCCGCCACGCGGCGATGAACCGCCACATGGTGGCGGTGATGGGCGACCCGGCCGAGCGCCGCATGCACGTCGCCCTCGGCGAGCGCTACGCGGGCTGCCGCGGCGACGGCGGCTGGGGCTGGATGAGCCCGATGGCGGCGATGATGCGCGGCGGGCGCGGCCCCGAGGAAGGCGGCTACCCGGCCGGGATGATGGGCTCCAGGTACGGCACCGACCACTCGGGCGGGATGTCGACCGGGGCGATCATCGCGATCGGCGCCGTCCTGATCGGCGCGGCCGCGCTGGGTGGCGTCTGGTTCGGCCGTCGCCGGCAGGGCACCGGCGGGCCCGGCGACGGCGCGGGCTGAAAGCCCGGGCCGGGCCCGAAAGGCCGGCGCCATCGTCCGGGGCGGGCGGGCGGCCGAGGTGCGTCCCGGGGCGCACGATCGTGCACTTGAGCCGCCTATGGGCGGCTCAAGTGCACGACTGGTCACCTGTCCACCCCGGAGGGGGACAGGTGACCAGTCGTCGTGGGGGCGATGTGGAGGTGAGACGGGACCGTGACGTCGCATGGGGCATTCGGCCATCGACCGGGTGGGCAGGGGCGTACGGGGGTACCATCGCGGCATGCGCGCCGGCAGGCTCGCCATGGTGTTGCTTCTCGCGTCGTCCTTCGCCGCCACGTCTTCCGCGGCCTGGACCGCCTCGGCCTCCGCGGCGAGCGGCTACTTCGTCACCTTCGCCGCCCGCGACTGCCCGACCTACGGCGACATCTACGCCAACAAGGCGCGCAACGACATCGTCGAGAGCCTCGAGGACCTCGGCCCCAACACCCAGTACGGCAGCAGCGGGGCGCCGGTCGGGCCGGGCTTCGAGGAGATCGCGCCGCAGACGAGATGCAAACCGCTGGTGGACTGGCAATTCACCCTCGGCACCGGCTACCAGACCAGGGCGGTGAGCGGGAAGTGGGGTTCGCTCTCGAAGGTCACCGGCCCCTACTCGACCGCGATCGTCACCCAGGACTCGACCCCGCTTCTCGACAGTCACGGTGACCCGGTCGGCGCCCAGACCGTCGCCGGGGCGGTGACGGTGAAACTGACCACCCAGCAGGCCATGCAGGCGTCGAAATCGAGCAGCCTCTGGGCGCAGGGCGGCACGCCGACCGACCCGGTACTGGCGAGCCGGTTCGGCACCCCGCAGGCGCCTGACTACGGGTTCGGCACGATGCGCTGCGCGACCGACAACGTGAACGGCGACAACGTCGAGTACGTCTTCTTCCCGTCGGGCACCACCCACGTCTTCTGTTACGCCTACTACGTCAGCCCGCCGCCGACCAGCGGCACGATCGTGATCCACAAGCGGGTGGTCGGGGCGCCCGCCGACGCCAACCCGGCCTTCCCGTTCGCCGGCGACCTCAGCTTCGATCCGAACGGCTTCGCCCTGCGGAACGGGCAGTCGAGCACCTTCTACCGGGCCGGCGGCGAGACGTGGTCGGTGACCGAGGGCGCGGTCGCCGATTACCGGCTCCGGTCGGTCGAATGCACGTCGACGGCCGGCGACGGCGCCCCCGGGACCAGCACGGCCGCGACCGACGAAAGGACGGTCGCGATCGCCCTCGCCGCGGGCGACACGGTCGACTGCACCTTCGTCAACGAATGGGTGCCGCCGACCGGCAGCCTGACGATCGCGAAGATCACCGAAGGGGGCATCGGCTCCTTCGACTTCCTGGTCAGCCCGTCGTCGGGCGGCGGAGAACCGACCTCGGTCACGGCGACCACCGGCCGCGACGGCGTCCCGATCAACGCCGCGCCCGAATCCAACCTCGCCGAACTGCCGCCCGGCACCTACACGATCGCCGAGCGAAAACCGGTCGATGCCGGCGGCGCCTGGACCTTGGTCGGCGCCGAATGCGACGGCACCGCGAAGGACACCCGCGACGTGACCGTCACCGTCGTCACCGGCCAGAACCAGACCTGCACCTTCACCAACAAGCTGGCGGGCGCCGGCTCGATCAGCCTCTCGAAGGTGACCGAAGGCGGCACCGGCACGACGGAGTTCGTGATCGAAACGCTCAGTCGCCAACCGTTGCAATTCCACCAGTCCGCGACGACGACGGAGCCCGGCGTCGCGGCGGACGCCGTCCCGGCCGGCCCCGAGGACGACACCGGCCACCTGTACCTCGGCACCTACCGGATCGTCGAGCAGCCGCCGCTCTCGCGGGCCGCGGGGGAATGGACGCTGACCTCGGTGAACTGCGACGGCGTCGACGTCCCCTTCTCCGACGGCAGCGCCCTCGTCACCCTGAGCCGCGGCGCCCCGCACGCCTCCTGCAGGTTCACCAACGTCCTCGGCGCGCGGCCGCCCGACCCCGAGCCGGGAGAGCCGGGCGCCGTGATCCCGCCGATCCCCGAGCAGCCGCCGGCGACGCCGAGCGATCCCGAGACGCCCGGGCCGGGCGGCTCGGTCGAGACCCCGCCGGGCCCCGTCGGCGGCGTCGCCGGAATCGAGGCCGAAGGCGACAGGCCGATGCCCGGCAGCTACTGGGCGGACCTCTCCGTCGTCACCCACCCCCACACCGCCGAAAGGCAGCGCGGCGACCGCGTCGTCGACGTCGTCGCGGTGCGCAACGACGGGCCCAGCGACGCCGAGGGCGTGACCGTCGATTACCAGGCGCCCAAGGCGGCGAAGCTGATCGAGGCCGTCACGCCCCGTGGCAGTTGCTCGACCCGCCTGCCTTCGACCTGCGAGCTGGGTGTCCTGAAACCACACCAGACGGTGAGGCTGAAGATGGTGATGTCACCGGAATCGCCGACCGCCGACTTCTCGATGCACACCGTGGTGGGCAGCAG
>DASZUH010000179.1:0-19441 GCA_035547715.1 Solirubrobacterales bacterium | reverse complement strand
TCCGCGAGGAGGCCGAGGGCTAGGTGGTTGATTCCGCCCGGATGCCCGGGACGTGAGGGTTCCGTGGGGAAGCGGGCACAGGGACAGCAGGAGGTGCGGGCTTCCGTCACGGTCCCGTCCGGTTCGTCACGGGTCCTCATGCCTTCGGTCACCTCCGCCAGCGGTCGGGACCAACCTGTCGCCTTTGGTCGCCCTCTGGGCTACCAAAGGCGACAGGTTGAGGGCCGGGCCCCGGGAGGTCGGGAGGAGGCGTGACGTCTCATGCGTCTTCGTCACGGGACCCGCGCCTTCGTGGCGGACCACGCGCCACTTCCCGGCGACACGCGCACGTCCGCCTGGCGCACGTCACGAACCCTCGCACCTCTCCCCACACACCCGGCCTTCTCGGCGGCGGCCACAACCTGCCAGGGCCGCCACCGAGAAGGCCGGGCGTAACTCGGACGGGCGGAGCCGCCCCCGAGTCGGCCGCCCCCGGGACCCACCTCGGACCGGCCGCCCCGCCCACGAAATCAACCATCTGGTGGCGGTCGATTCCACCGCCCAGGGCCGGGGTCAGGCCGTGAATCGGGAAGGCGCTCTGTCGGAGGGGGCGATCCCGCGGCCGGATCGGGTGGCGCGACGGAGCTCGGCGGCGATCTCGCGCTCTCGGCCCGGGGATACACGACCGCTCCCGCAGGAAGCGGTCAGGAGGCTCCGCGCAGGATCGATTTCGATTGCGGCGAGCGCCTCGCCGACCCTTCGTCGTGCGTCTCCGGCTCGCTCGGTGGAGGCGACCCGGAGCGCGCCCCAGGCGATCCAGGCCCCACGGTCGGCAAGGAGGCGCAACGCGGCCCCGGCTTCGTCGTCGATCCGGTCGAGCGCGAGGTCGAAGGAGAGCAGATCGGGACCGGCCCGTTCGACCACGTCCCACGGCACGTGGCAACAGAGGTGCAGGCCCCAGGCCGGCGCGGCCGAGCGCAGTGGCTCCCAGGCGCCCTCGACGCCGTCCGTGCCGAATACCGCGAGGGCCGGCTCGTCGATCACCAGGACCGCGTCGAGGTTCAGATCGGCGAGGCGCGCGACCTGGCCTGCGGCGTTGGCGGCGAGCCACCGGGCGATCTCGCCCGCCAGATCGAGCGCCGCCGATCGCGACGGTCTCCCACCGGCCTCGCGCTCGAGCGCGCAGGCGAGCGTGGCGGGCCCGGTCACCTGCAGCTTGACGAGGCGGTGCCGCGCCGGCCATCGTCGGAGCTCGGCGACGAAGGCATCCCAGGCTCTCGGCCGCTCGCGGTCGCGGCCCGGCGACCAGCCGCAGCGGCCCGGGTCGGCCCCGAGCCACTCGCTGATCATGTCGCCCTCCAGTCGCGGCAACTGCGGACAGAACGGCAGCCCGTAGGCGCCGGTCGCGTGCGCGGCCGCCTCCGCCGGGTCGGCGAACGGCAGGCTGCCGACCCCCGTCGTCGTCCAGGCCGGCAGCCGGTCGAGGACGCGCATCAGGCCGCCCCGCCGCCCGAGCACCCGCCAGCCATCACGCCGCCCCGCCGCCCGAGCGCCCGCCCGCCATCAGGCCACCCCGACCGCGGCGCGGCGGCGCTCCGCGGCGGCGACCATGTTGGTGAGCGCCGGGCGGACCTCCTCCCAGCGGCGCGTCTTCAGGCCGCAGTCGGGGTTGACCCAGAGCCGCTCGCGGCCGACCCGCGCCTCGGCCAGTTCGAGCAACTTCTCGATCTCCGCCACCGAGGGCACCCGCGGCGAGTGGATGTCATAGACGCCGGGCCCGATCTCGTTCGGGTAGGTGACGCCGTCCGTGAACGCGTCGAGCACCTCCATCCCCGAGCGCGAGGCCTCGATCGAGAGGACGTCGGCGTCGAGCCGGATGATGTGCTCGATCATGTCGTTGAACTCCGAGTAACACATGTGAGTGTGGATCTGGGTCTCGGCGCGGGCGGGCGCGGTGGCGAGCCGGAAGCAGTCGACCGCCCAACGCACGTAGTCGTCACGGTCGGCCGCCCGCAGCGGCAGGCCCTCGCGCAGCGCCGCCTCGTCGACCTGGACGATCGGCGCGCCCGCGGCCTCGAGGTCGAGCACCTCGTCCTGGATCGCCAGCGCGATCTGGGTGCAGGTCTCCGCGCGCGGCTGGTCGTCGCGGACGAAGGACCACTGCAGGATCGTCACCGGCCCGGTCAGCATCCCCTTCATCGGCCTCTCGGTGCGCGACTGGGCGTAGCGCCACCAGTCGACGGTCATCGCCGCCGGGCGGGAGACGTCGCCGAAGAGGATCGGCGGCTTCACGCAGCGGCTGCCGTAGGACTGCACCCAGCCGTTGGCGGAGAAGGCGAAGCCGGCCAGCTGCTGGCCGAAGTACTCGACCATGTCGTTGCGCTCGGGCTCACCGTGGACGAGCACGTCGAGGCCGATCTCCTCCTGGAAGGCGACCACCTCGTCGACCTGGGAGCGGATGAACGCCTCGTAGGCGGCCTCCTCGAGCCTGCCCTCGCGAAGGTCGCGGCGGGCGGCGCGGATCTTCTCGGTCTGCGGGTAGGAACCGATCGTCGTCGTCGGCAGTTCGGGCAGCCCGAGGCGCTCCCGCTGAGCCGCCTGCCGCTCGTCGAACGGCGCCGGCCGGTCGTAGTCGGACGCCTCCAGCGCCCCCACCCGCTCGCGCACCGCGGGGTCGTTGGTGTGGCTCGAGGTGCGCCGGGCGGAGACGACGGCGCGCGCGGCGGCGAGCAGCGAGTCGCGGTCGGCGCCCGGCGTCGTCGCCGCGCGCAGCAGCGCCAGCTCTTCGAGCTTCTCGACGCAGAAGGCGAGCCAGGGGCGGACCTCCGGGTCGATCCCCTGCTCGCGGGCCGCCTCGTGAGGAACGTGGAGGAGCGAGCAGGAGGGGGCGATCGTCACCCGCTCATCGCCCAGCGCCGCGATCGCGGCGTCGATCCGGTCGAGCGCCAGGTCCGGGTCGGCGGCCCAGACGTTGCGTCCGTCGAGGACGCCCAGTGAGAGGCGCGTCGGCGCGTCGGCGAACGCCTCCAGGGCCGGCGCCAGCCGGCCCGGGGCACGGATCAGGTCGAGGTGGAGCTCGGCCGGCGCCGACGCGGCGACCTGCGTCAGGACCTCGGGGTCGAGTCCGGCGAAATAGGTGGCGAGGCACAGCTCGAGGTCGCCGGCGCCGCTCGCAAGCGCCGCCCAGGCATCGCCGAAGGCGGCCAGCTCGGCCGGGGTACGGTCGAGCGCCAGGCAGGGCTCGTCGATCTGCACCTCGCGGGCGCCGGCGGCGCCCAGCTCGGCGAGCAGCTGCGTATAGACCGGCACGAGGTCATCGAGGGCGTCGAGCGGCCGCTCCAGCCCCTTCGAGAGAAGCAGGAAGCTGAGCGGCCCAAGCACCACCGGGCGCACCGCGATCCCCAGCTCGGCCGCCTCGGCGAGCGGCCCGGTCCAATGCTCGGCGCGCAGCTCGAAGCTCATCCCCGGCTCCAGCTCCGGCACCAGGTAGTGGTAGTTGGTGTCGAACCACTTGGTCATCTCCAGCGGCCGCCGCTCGGCGTCGCCGCGGGCGAGGACGAAGTAATCGGCGAGCGAGCCGCGGCCGAGCGGGCCGAAGCGCGACGGCAGCGCGCCGAGCGCCCAGGCGGTGTCGAGGACGTGGTCGTAGAGGCTGAAGTCGCCGCAGGGGATGACGTCGATCCCCGCCGCGGCGGCGCGCTTCCAGTTGGCGGCGCGGAGGGCGCGGGCGGTCGCGGCCGGCTCCTCCTCGCCGGTCTTCCCGGCCCAGTAGGACTCGAGGGCGAACTTCAGCTCACGGTCGGGACCCATGCGGGGCAGGCCCAGGACGGCGGTGCGGGACATATATGTGACTCCTTCTTCCGGGCGGCCGGATCGCGAGCCGCGGTTTTCGGTGCCCCGCGGTGCGCCGCGCGGCAGAGTCGACAGGTCTTCGGGCTCGGACACCTTCGCTTGACGATGGCCTTCCCAGGCGCGTGGCCCAGTGGTCGTCGTCGTCTCTCGTGTCCCTACCGCTGCGCGCCAGCTCCGGGCTCTGACCGGATTCCCTGACCCGAACGCTCGGGTGCGATCGACTCCGACCGGGACGATACCGGGCGCCTCGCGGGCGGGGTGAAGCTCACCTACACGCCGACCGGCGGCACGAGCGTCAACACGTGGCGCTCGGTGCTGTTGAAGTCGGGCGCCAAGAAGTAGCCGCGGGCGGCGGAGGTCCTCAGCGCGCCGCGTCCGCGGGCCGCGCCTCGAGGACCTCCGCGACCGCCCTCGGCACGGTCAGCTCGCCCGCGGCCACGGCGTCACGGGCGCCCGCCAGTGCCGCGGCGACCCCCTCGCCTTCGGCGAAGCGCTCCAGCACCGCCTCCTCGAGCAGGGCGTCGAACCAGCGGGTCAGCTGGGCGGCGCGCCGGCGCTCGAGGCCGCCGTCGGACTCGAGGAAGGCGCGGTGGGACTCGACCTGTGTCCAGAGTTCGTCGAGTCCGGTCCCCTCGGCGGCGCTCATCGTCAGCACCGGCGTCTCCCAGCCGGGGGTCGAGGGCGGCAGCAGGCGAAGCGCGCGCCGGTAGTCGGCGGCGGCTCGCCTCGCCTCGGCGACGCGGTCGCCGTCGGCCTTGTTGACCGCGACGACGTCGGCCAGCTCGACGATCCCGCGCTTGATGCCCTGCAACTCGTCACCGGCGCCGGGGACGAGCAGCAGCGCGACGCAATCGACGATCTCGGCCAGCTCGACCTCCGACTGCCCGACGCCGACGGTCTCGACCAGGACCACGTCGAAGCCCGCCGCTTCGCAGAGCAGCATCGCCTCGCGCGTGCGCCGCGCGGTGCCGCCGAGGACGCCGCCGGACGGGGTCGGGCGGATGAAGGCCGCCGAGGCGCTCAGCTTCTGCATCCGCGTCTTGTCGCCGAGGATGCTGCCGCCGGTGCGGGCGCTCGAGGGGTCGATGACCAGCACGGCCACCCGGTGCCCGCGCTCGATCAGCCAGAGTCCGAGCGCCTCGATCGCCGTGCTCTTCCCGGCGCCGGGGACGCCGGTCAGTCCCAGCCTCACCGCCCGGCCGGTCTCCGGCAGGAGTCGCGCGATCAGCTCCTGTGCCTGCTCGCGGTCATCGCGCAGGCGGCTCTCGGCGAGGGTGATCGCCCGCGAGAGCGACGCCCGGTCCTCGGCGCGGATCCCGGCCTCGAGCTCCGCTATCGGCGCCCGCCGCGGCATCAGCCGGAAGCGGCGGGGGACTCGAGGCCGTGTCGCTCGATCAGCAGCTCCAGCAGGTCGGCGGCGGCCTCGGAGATCACCGTCCCCGGCGGGAAGATCGCGTCGGCGCCGGCCGCCCGCAGCGCCTCGAAGTCCTGCGGCGGGATGACGCCGCCGGCGACGACGAGGATGTCGGGACGGCCGACCTCCTCCAACGCCTCGCGCAGCGCCGGCACCAGGGTCAGGTGTCCGGCGGCCAGGGTGGAGACGCCGATGATGTGGACGTCGGCTTCGACGGCCTGGCGGGCGACCTCGGCCGGGGTCTGGAAGAGCGGGCCGATGTCGACGTCGAAGCCGAGGTCGGCGAAGGCGGTGGCGATCACCTTCTGGCCGCGGTCGTGGCCGTCCTGGCCCATCTTCGCGACCAGGATCCGCGGCCGCCGACCCTCCTGGGCGTCGAAGGCCTCGACCAGCGCCTTGGTCCGTTGCAGTTGCTCGGCGCCCTCGCCCACCTCGCGACTGTACACACCGGCGATCGAGCGGATCTCGGCCGCGTGGCGGTCATAGACGCGCTCCAGCGCGAAGCTGATCTCGCCCACCGTGGCCTGCGCGCGGGCCGCCTCGACCGCCAGCTCCAGGAGGTTCCCCGTCTTCTCGGCGGCCGCCTCGGTGAGCCGTTCGAGGGCCAGTTCGCAGGCGTCGGCGTCGCGCTCGCGCCGCAGCCGCCCGAGCTTCGCGATCTGGGCCTTCAGCACCGCGCTGTTGTCGATCTTGCGCACGTCGATGCCGGGGTCGTCGGCGGGCTGGAAGCGGTTGACGCCGACCACGATCTGCTTGCCCGAGTCGATCCGCGCCTGGGTCTTCGCCGCCGCCTCCTCGATCCGCAGCTTCGGCGTGCCCTCGTTGATCGCCGCGGTCATCCCGCCGAGCCCTTCGACCTCCTCGATGTGGGCGAGCGCCCGCTGCGCCAGCTCGGCGGTCAGCCGCTCGACGTAGTAGCTGCCGCCCCAGGGGTCGACCACTTTCGTCGTGCCGCTCTCCTGCTGGAGGAAGATCTGCGTGTTGCGGGCGACCCGGGCGGTGAAGTCGGTCGGCAGTGCCAGCGCCTCGTCGAGCCCGTTGGTGTGCAGCGACTGGGTGTGGCCCTGGGTCGCCGCCATCGCCTCGACGCAGGTGCGGATCGCGTTGTTGAAGACGTCCTGGGCGGCGAGGCTCCAGCCCGAGGTCTGGCTGTGGGTGCGCAGCGAGAGCGAGCGCGGGTTGGTCGGCTCGAATTGGCGCATCAGGTTCGCCCAGAGCAGGCGCCCGGCGCGCATCTTCGCCACCTCCATGAAGAAGTTCATCCCGATCGCCCAGAAGAAGGAGAGGCGGGGGGCGAACTTGTCGACGTCGAGGCCCGCGGCGATCCCGGCGCGGACGTACTCGACCCCGTCGGCGAGCGTGTAGGCGAGCTCGAGGTCGGCGCTCGCCCCGGCCTCCTGCATGTGGTACCCGGAGATCGAGATGCTGTTGAAGCGCGGCATCTCGCGCGAGGTGTAGGCGAAGATGTCGGAGATGATCCGCATCGAGGGCTCGGGCGGATAGATGTAGGTGTTCCGCACCATGAACTCCTTGAGGATGTCGTTCTGGATCGTCCCCGAGAGCTGCTCGTGCGGCACGCCCTGCTCCTCGCCGGCGACGATGAAGAGGGCGAGGATCGGCAGCACGGCGCCGTTCATGGTCATCGAGACGCTCATCTGATCGAGCGGGATGCCGTCGAAGAGGGTGCGCATGTCGAGGATCGAGTCGATCGCCACGCCGGCCATGCCGACGTCGCCGGAGACCCGCTCGTGGTCGGAGTCGTAGCCGCGGTGGGTGGCGAGGTCGAAGGCGACCGAGAGCCCTTTCTGGCCGGCGGCGAGGTTGCGCCGGTAGAAGGCGTTCGACTCCTCGGCGGTCGAGTAGCCCGCGTACTGGCGGATCGTCCACGGCTGGTTCACGTACATCGACGGGTAGGGGCCGCGCAGGTAGGGGGCGAAGCCGGGCATCGTCCCGAGGAAGTCGATCCCCTCAAGGTCCTCGGAGGTGTAGACGGACTCGACCTCGATCCCCTCCGGCGTCTCCCAGGTCGGCTCGGCCGGGTCCTCGCCGGTGAGCGCCGCGGCCGCGGCCTCGGCGGCGGCGATCACCCGGCGGGCGTCCTCGCCGGCGACCGGTTCGGTCGCGACCCCGCGCAGGGGGATCGTCGTGTAGTCGGGGATCCGGGTCACGCCCCCGTCCCTTCCTGTGCTTCCGAGCTTTTCTGCCATATATGGCGGTCAAGCTCGGAAGCGGGGGTGCCGAGGAGGGATTCGAGGGCGGCGAGCATGTCGATGCCCTCGCTGACCGCGCCGTCGGCGCCGAGCTCGGCGGCGCGCGCCGGGTCGGCCTCGGCGGAGGCGAGGAGGACGGTGACGGCGCCTGCCTCGCGCAGCGCCATCACCGCCGCGGCGAGGGCGGTGTCCTCCTCGTCGTCAGCGGCGCAGACGGCGGCCAGCGCGGCGCCGCTTCCGCGCAGGCCCGGGCCGTACTCGGCCGGATCGGCGACGGCGCCGCTGGGAACGGTCTCGATCCCGGCCACCTCGAAGAAGCCCTTGGCCCAGGTTGCGGCGGTGTTGTGGCGGGCGAGCGGGCCGACGCAGGCGAGGAAGGCGCGGGCCGGGGGAGTGCCCGCCTCGCCGCGCCGGCGCAACGTCTCGAAGGCTTCGCTGTCGCGGCGGGCGCCGAACGGCAGCGCCGTGCAGGGCGCGGCGCCGAGCGCCGCGAGGATCTCGTCGATCCGCGCCCCCGCCGCGGCCAGTTCGGTGGCGGCGCGCAGGCGTCTGTCGGCCGCGGGCGGCGCGTCGGGGAGCGCTATCGCCGAGTCGGCGAAGCGCTCCGCCTCGAGCGCCGCCAGGGCGCCGAGGTCGATCTCCTCCGGCTCGACCGTGCGCTCGCCGAGCAGCGGGAAGATGTTGACGCCGGTCAGCTTGCGCGTGCGGTGGGCGAGCTCCTCGTAGCGGCGGGCGCCGCTGTGGGCGAGCATCTCGGCGATCCGCCCCTGACTTAGCGCGGCGAGCGCCCCGCCCGCCCGCTCGATCGCCTGGAACTCCTCCCAGGCGACGGCGGCGAGCGCGTCGGTCAGCGACTCGACGTACCAGGCGCCGCCCGCCGGGTCGGCGACCCGGTCGAGCGAGGACTCGGCCATCAGGATCATCTGCGTGTTGCGGGCCATGCGCCGGCCCAGGCCCCCGGGGTCGCCGATCGCCGCGTCGAACGGCGTCACCGTGATCCCGTCGGCGCCGCCGACCGCGGCGGCGAAGGCGGCGGTGGTGCCACGCAGCAGGTTCACCCACGGGTCGGCGGCGCTGATCATCCGGATCGGGGTGCGGGCGTAGGTGGGGGAGGCGCGGCGCTCGGCCGGCACCCGGCAGGACTCGAGGATCCGCGCCCAGGCGCGGCGGACGGCACGGAACTTGGCGATCTCCATGAACTGCTCGGGGCCGACCGCGAGCGTGAACTCGATCTGCTCGGCGGCCGCGGCGGGCGCCAGGCCGGCCCGATCGCAGGCGCGCAGGTACTCCACGGCGGTCGCCAGGGCGAGGCCGAGCTCCTGCGTCGCGGTGGCGCCGGCGTCGACCCAGGCCCGGGTGTCGACGGCGAGGGCGCGGAGGCGCGGGGAGGGACCGGCGGCGACCTCGGCGGCGAGCTCGCCGGCCATCGTCACCGCCGCCTCCGGGGCGGCGAGGAGGATGCCGTCGCGCGCCAGGGTGCCGATCGGGTCGAGGCGCAGCGAGCCGACGCGCGCCGCGGGCTCGACCCCGCGGCGATCGAGCAGCGCGGCGAGCAGGCCCGCGGCGGCGATCGTGGTGGCACCCGCATCGAGGGCGACCGGCGCGAGCTCGACGTAGACGCCCGCGAGTGCCGCGTCGAGGTCGTCGAGGGTGGAGATCGCGGCGCCGTCGCGGCCCCGGTCCTCGGCGAACTCCTCGCTTCCCGGCGTGTCACCGTGGCGGGCGGCGAGATCGAGGCGCAGCAGGGTCGAGGTCATCCCGCCTTCGAGGTCGTCGACGATCGCCGCACTCAGCTTCTCGCGCTGCGGATGGCCGTGCTCCTGGCGCATGTCCCAGCGGCGCGTGCGCCGGCCGTTGCGCACGAAGGGGGCTTCGGCGGGCATCCCGCCGGGGTCCGGGGCGAGCGCGTCGGCGGCGGTGTAGAGCCAGCTCAGGTCGACGCCCTCGTCGGTGGCGGTGGAGACGTCGATCGGTTTGCCGCGCGTCGCCGCCTCCAGCCACTCGGCGGGGTCGACCGGCTCGAAGTCCCGCGCCAGGTCACTCATCGGGTCGCCTCGGGGACGAGCGGCTCGAGCCCGGCCGGCGCCGGCGCAGGGCCCGGGATCCGGAAGGCGGTTGTCTGGTCGGTGGGAGAAGGTCTGGTCGGCACCCCGGTCGCCCCATCTCTCGTGGAGTCGCAGGTCATGCCACGGCCGGTCTCCTGGCTTCCGGCTCCGCGCTCCGCCTCGCCTTCCCGGGCACCGGCCCGGTGGCTCGATGAGGCTTCGCTTGCCGGTCACAGTGGCGAGGACCACGTCGGATTCGCACCGACTTCCCGTTCACCGCGGCGCGCGGGAGCTTAGTCGACCGCCGGCGCACCGGCCTTCCGGCGCGCCGGCGGGTTGGTTCCGGGGGCGAGCGTCGGGCTCTCGGGCGCGGGGCGACGTGGGGGTTCCGTGGGGAAGCGGGCACAGGGACGGGAGGAACTCCGGGCTTCCGTGACCCTTCTGCCAGGAACGTCACGGGTCCACATCGGGCGCAGGGACGTCCGTGCACTTGTCCCCGCCATGAGGGGGACAAGTGCACGACTGGTCACCCGTCCACACCAGAGTGTGGACGGGTGACCAGTCGTCGTGGGGGTGATGTGGAAATGGGGAGGGACCGTGACGTCTCATGGTCTTCGTCACGGTCCGCCCTCCACGCCGGCGGCCGGCGAGGGGTGCGGTGCTCGGGGGAAGGCCACGGGGAGGAGAGGAACTCCACGTCACCTCCCCCGGGGGTCGGGACGAACCTGTCGCCTTTAGTCGCCCTCTGGGCGACTAAAGGCGACAGGTTGATGGCCAGGGCCCAGGGAGACGGGACGGACCGTCACGTTCCATGGGTCTTCGTCACGGGACCCGCACCTTCGTGGCGGATCATGCGCCCTTTCCTGGCGGCACGCGCACGTCCCTCCGGCCCACGTCACGAATCCTCTTCACTCCCCACGGACCCGGCCGTCCCGGCCACGGCCACAACCTGCCAGGGCCGTGGTCGGGACGGCCGGGCGCACTTCGGACGGCCGCCACCCCCGGCCGCCGGCTTGCGCCACCACCGTCCCCGGAATCAACCATCCAGCGAGATATACGTCTAGGTGCGTTGACCGTTTAGGAATTCGTGACCTAGGCTGTCCGTGCAGCACCTACATAGCTCTCGTGGAGGGGAAGCCGGTCGAAGTCCGGCGCTGACCCGCAACCGTAGGCCGCGCACCGTCGCGGTGAGCCGGAGCACCTCCTCGGGCGCGCATCTATTCATCCCGTCGTGGACTACGAGGAGGTAGAAACACAGATGTCACGTATGCGAACTGCGCTGCGGCGCGGCGCCCTGATGGCGACCGTGTTGGCGGCGGTACTGGCGATCGGAGTGCAGGCGGCGAGTGCCAACGAAACCGTGGCGGCCGGGAAAGCGGCCACCTGGCTCAGTGGCCAACTCACCGGCGGCAACCACTATTTGACGTACTTCCACAAATTCGGTGAACCGGCGACGATCGAATCCTATGAAGACGTCGGCCTGACCATCGACGGCAACTTCGCCTTCCTGGCGGCCACCGCGGAAACCGGGACCAGCTACAAAACGCAGGCCAAAGCGACCCAGAAATGGATCCAGGAACACGCCGCCGGATACGAGGGCGGTGGCACCTGCGGCGGCGCCGGCGAAGTCTATGCCGGGTCGGTGGCGAAGATCGCGGTCTTCCAACTGGCCAACGCGCTGAGCGCCAAAAAATCCGTCGAAACGCTCGAATGCCTCGAGAAAGCGAGCAAAGAAACGGGCCGGATCAGTAACCAAGGTGGAGAAGAAGACTTCTCCAACCCGTTCTCCCAGGGGCTGGCGATCATCGCGCTGGAGGAAAAAGGCACGAAAGAAGCAGCGAAAAAAGCCGCCGAATACCTGCTTTCCCAGCAGTGCACCGGTACCGAAGCGGGAGCCTTCCTTTCCTTCTTCGGGTCGGCCCACCCGAGTTGCAACGCGGGCGAACCGGAAGTCGACGCCACCGCGATGGCGGTGGAAGCACTCATCACCGCGGGCAAACTGGGTGCCGCGGTCGAAGGCATGGAATGGCTTGAAGAACACGCAGAACCGGAATCGCCCGGGGTCTATTGGAAGAACACCGCCTGCACCGGCAGCCCGGAAAAGAGCACCAACAGTACGGCGCTCGCGACGCTCAACGTCGCCGAACCGATGATCTCGGAAGGCCAGGCATGGCTGGCGGCGCAGCAGGGGAGCGAAGGATGGCTGGAAGGCTGCTCGGACCCGAACAGCCAGGTCCTGGGGAGTAACCGCGTCCGCGCCACCACCCAGGGCGTGCTCGGCCTCCTCTACTTCTACTACCTCAAACTGGCGACCGGCCTCTACCACCCGTAGTCGCCCGCCGAGGGCTGCGTCACCGACCACCGCCGGCTCATATTCGAGCCGGCGGTGGTCCTGCTTGCGGTAGGCTGGTCCCGCTCACGGCGCGTGGGAAGTCCGGTGACAGTCCGGCGCTGGCGCGCAGCGGTGTGGGTGACGAACGGATCGTTGGTTCCACTGAGCCGAGGGAAAAGAAGGCTCGGGAAGGAGATCCGCGAGGACGAACCCGAGCCCGAAGACCCGGCCGTGATCGATGCCACCACGCCTCGCGAAACAGGCGGCCGGCCTCGATCCGCCTGACCGCGGTCGTGCCCGTCGCCCCGAGATCCAGGAGCGACCGACATGAACCACCCCACCGTGCCCTTGCGCCGCCTGGCGCGACGCGGCCGCCTTTTCTCCGCCGTCCTCCTCATGCTCGCGCTCTGTGCCGCGCTCGCGCCCTCGGCGGGCGCCGCCGTCGGCGAACACCACTTCCTGCCGGGACTTTCGCACGCCGAACAATTCCAGAAGGTTTCCGCGGTGGCGACCGACCCCCGGGGGGACCTGTATGTAGCGGATTCCCAAGCCGGGAAGATCAAGATCCTCGGCCCCGCGGGCCAGTCGATCACGGAATTCGCGACTTCGGCCAACGACGGGGGCCCGGCGCGCATCGCGGTCGATGACAGTGGCGATGTCTACGTGCTCGGCGGCGAAGAAGAAGTGGTCAAATACGCTCCGTCGGCACCCCTGCCGCCGACGGCGGGGACGATGTACTCGCCGGACACCTCGGTCAACGGCACCGGCATCCTCGTCTCGGAAGGCTCCGAAGCCACATCGCTGGCGATCGATCCATCCACCGGGGACGTCTACGTCAACGAGGGTGACCAGATCGCGTCCTACGCACCGGGGGGCGCCCTGCTCTCTCCGGAAATGGGCAAGGGCCTCACCGCCGGGGACGCCCCGTACGGGAGCATCGGGGTGTACGAAGGGAACCACGAGATCTACGGGGTGACGGCGAGGCAACGTGGCGAAAACGCGGTCCAGTGGCTCGAAATCACCGGAGCGACCGGCGGGACCTACGATCTGAGCTTCGAAGGGGAAAGCACCGGCTGGACGGGCACGGGCACGCTTACCTCCGGATCCGACCTCGTGACCGACGTCGTCACCGCCTCCGGCCGGCCCACCTTCGGGAGCGAAGTCGGCGGCGCCGCCGGCATCGAAGCGGGGACGAAGATCGAAGCGTTCGACCCGGTCGCCGGGACGATCGAACTCTCGCAACCGGCCACGGCCGACGAAACCGTGGCGTTCTCCGCCGATCTTCCCTACGCGGCGGGGCGGGAAGCCATCGCCGCCGCGCTCGAAGCGCTGCCGGCGATCGGCGAAGGCAACCTGTCCATCCTCTGTGAAAACGAAGAAGGCGAAATACCGACCGCGGTCGAATGCGAAATCGAGTTCCAGGAGTCCCTGGCCTTCACCGATGTGGGTCAGATCAGCGCCTCGGACGCCGACCTGACCGGGCCCGATCCGACCGCCGAAGTGAGCACCGTGTTCGAAGGGGAACCCGAAGTGCCGGAGGAGGTCTACGTCCTGAACGCCGCCGGCACCGGCGTCGTCACCAGCTTCGACGGTTCCACTTCGCCGGCCGGTGGTCTGGGTGGTCCGGAAAGATCGACGTCCCCGCAGATCGCGGTCGACCAGTCGAACGGCGACGTCTTCGTCGGCGACGTCAAGAACCACCACGTTGTCGACGAGTTCGACGCCGGCGGGGCCTTCGTCTCCGGCTTCGACCCCACGTTCGGCAGCACGACGGAACCGCGGTTCACCCCCGACGTGTCCCTCGCCGTCGACAACGGCGGCTCGAGTCCCAACCCACGGACCATCTACGTCGCGGCGGAAAAATCGGTCTACGCCTTCGGCCCGACCGTGCGGGGATACCCCCTCACCCTCGAAAAGGGGTCGCACGGAGGCACGGTCGAATCCGAACCCGCCGGGATCCTCTGTGGTCCGTCCTGCGCCCGGCAGGCGGAGGAATTCGAAGAAGGGCAGTCGATCGTGCTCAAGGCACCCGCCGGGCCGGGGGCCCGCTTCCTCGGCTGGGAAACCGGTGATTGCGACGAAGAAGTGAGCGGCGCCGACGGCACCGAATGCAAGGTGACGATGAACGCCGCGCGGACCGTGAAGGCCAACTTCGCGCATACCTTGATGCTCACCGTCACGCCGGCCGGGGGGCCGGGCTCCGGCACGGTGACGAGCTCCCCCGGCGGGATCTCCTGCGGCTCGACCTGCGAAGCGGAATTCGACGAAGCGAGCACCGTGACGCTCACGGCGACCCCGTCGAGTGGCTTCCGCCTGGCCGGCTGGACGAACGGCTCCTGCAAAGAAGTCACCGGCGCCGACGGCACCGAATGCAAGGTGACGATGAGCTCCGCGAAGCTGGTCGAACCGCGGTTCGCGCCCGCCGTCGGCCTGACGGTGGCCAAGTCCGGGGACGGCTCCGGCACGGTGACGAGCTCCCCCGGCGGGATCTCCTGCGGCTCGACCTGTGAGGCCGAATTCGCCGCAGGCGACACGGTGACGCTGACCGCGACCGCGGCGGGCGGCAGCCACTTCGTCGGTTGGTCGGGTGGTGGCTGCACCGGCACCGGCACCTGCCCGGTGACGGTCTCGGCGGCGACCACCGTGACCGCGGACTTCGCGGCCGACCCGCCTCCGTCGCAGTCCTCTCCGACGCCCACTCCGAACCCGACGCCCACTCCGACTCCGACCCCACCGCCGACCGAAGGCGCACCGCGGCTCGCGCGGAGAGCCACGGTGGGCGGGGGTAAGGCGGACCTCAAGATCAGCTGCGGGGGCGCCGGTGCATGCTCCGGCACGCTGAAGCTGACGGCGAGGGTCAACGGCAAGACGATCGTCCTCGGGACCGCCCACTATGCGGTCGGGGCCGGCCGATCGAAGGCCGTCAAGGTCAAGCTGACCGGCGCGGCGAAGCGACTGCTCGCCGCCGGCGCGGTGAAGGCCAAGTTGAGCGGCGGCGGTCTGCACGGCACGGTCACCCTGGAGGCGCCGCCGAGGTGACGAGCGTCACCCAGGCACGCCGCCGGCTGCCGGCGCTGCTCGTGGCGGCGTTCGCCCTGCTTGCGGGCGGCGCCTTCCACGCGCCGGCGGCCGGGGCCGTGGTACCGAACCCGGACCCGGGCCTTATCTCACGCTGGGAACCGTGCGAACCGAACACGGGGGTGACGGTCATCGTCGACTTCCAGGGACTCGGCAACCACGACATCAAGGTCGGTTGCGCCCTCGGCGAACAGGGAAGCGGTGACGAAGCCCTGGTCAGGGCCGGCTTCACGATCGCCGGCACCGACAACTACGGCCTCAACTTCATCTGTCGGATCGACGAACTGCCGACGGTCGCGGAACAGAGCTGCCACGGCACGCCGGGCGCGACCGCCTACTGGGAATACTGGCACGGCAAGCCGGGCGGCCAGTGGGAATTCAGCGGCGAGGGAGCGGGCCAATACCAGCCCAGATTCGGCTCGGTCGAGGGCTGGGGCTTCGCGCGACGGGCCGAACCCGGCACCCCCAGTATCCGCATCCCGCCCCAGGACGGTCGTGGCGCCACGCTCGAACTGCCGGCGGTCGCGCCGTCGTCGGCGATCCAGCTCCGCCTCGCCCAGGAATGGCTCGTACGCCGGCTCGAAGCGCTGGCGCCGGCCGGAGGGGGCGGGTCGACGACCGTCGTCCCCGAAGTCGTCTCCTACGCGGCGGCGCTGGCGCGCACCGGTTACCCGCTGACCGGAGCCCGGTTCGCGGGCGCGCGCGAGCTTCTCACCGATCCCACCACCGCCTGGAGGTACTCCTTCTATACGGAACAGGGGCAGGAACCCCGGCCCGAAGTCATGGGTCCCTACGCGATCGCGCTCGGCGCGCTGGAGGGCGGCGCACCACTGCTCGACGACGGCACCAACATGCGGGTCTGGTTGCTCGAAGACGTCGAAGCGGGGACCGGAAAGGTAGAGGTGGGGAGAACCTGGAAGGAAGACGGACGCGACGGAGGTTTCGTGCTCGAGGCGCTCGCCCGGACCGGCGCGCTGTCCGGCAAGGCGACGGCGCTGATCGAAATGATCGAGCGCAGCCAGGAATCCGACGGCTCGTTCCAGGGCGACGTGGAAAGCAGTGTGGCGGCGATGCGCGGACTGCTCGCCGCCGAAAGGTCCGGCGCCGGTGACCTGAGCGCATCGATCGGCAAGCTTGCCGCCTGGGTGGCGGGCCTGCAGGAAGCCGACGGGGGTGTCCGTCAGAACGCCTCCGGGGAACCCAAATTCGATCCCGATTTCGGCTCGACCGCGGCCGGCGCGCTGATTCTGGCGCTCGGAGGCGAGGAAGCCGACGCGGTCAAGGCGGCACAGTGGATCTCGCCGTATCAGGTCACCGCCGAACTGGCGGGCGGCGGCCCGAACTCGACGACCGGCGGCCCCGGCTCACCGGACGTCGGCGCCTTTGCGGCGAGCCTGGGCGGGCTGCGCGAAGTCATCCTCTACGGTGTCGGGCCACTGACGGGCGTCGTCGAAAGCACGCCCCCGGCGGCCGAAGCGCTCGCCGTCGCCCCCTGGCTCGACCCCGTCCCGGCAAGTGTCTCCGCCCCTTTCGCGCTCAGTATCGGCAGCGACCACGCTCTGATCGCCGGAACGCTGGAAGTGGGCACCTCGAACCAGTCGCTCGATGTGGAATATGGGACGACGACGAGCTACGGGAGCGTCGCAGTCGGCCCTACCCTGGTCGCCGAACTGGGGGAGACACCGGTCGAAATCGAACTGACCGGACTCGAGCCGGGGACCACCTACCACGCACGCCTGGTCGCCATCGGGCCGCTCGGGGAAATCGTCCGCGGCGCCGACTCGACCTTCACGACGCTGGGCGGGCCGCCTTCAGCGGACGCCGGCCCCCTTCCGGTGCCGGGACCCGGTGGCACCGGCGGCGGGGGTGCCGGCGGGCCGGGTACCGGCAAGGCCACGTTTCGCTCCGCGTCCGCGCGGCAGAGCGTCGGGCGGGACCGCACCGTCAGCCTCGGCACCATCGGCTGTCCCGCCGGCGTCTCCTGCACGATCTCCGCGCCCGCCCGGGTGAAGGTCCGGATCGCCCGTGAGACCTACTGGGCGACGGTGCTGGCACCGAGGTCCCTCGCCGGTGGCAGGTCGGCGACGGTGCGCGTACGCCTGCCGAAGCCGGCGCTGCGCGCCCTCGCCGGCGGGTCGGTCGTGATCGTCGTGCCGGTCACCGTGTCGAGCCGCGGCGGCAAACGGACCCTGCGCGCCAAGGTGAGGGTGAGCCGGGCGGAGGGTGGCCGCGACGCGTGAGCGCCCGCCGTCGAACCTGGCTCGGGGCCGCGCTGACGGTCCTGCTCGCCTGTCTCGGCTTCGCGCCCGGCGCCCGCGCCGAGGTCACCCAGAGCGAAATCGACGCGGCGGTCAAGGCCGGTGCGGCCTGGCTGCGCACCCAGCAGAGCCAGAGCGGCCTGATCCGCGGCTTCAACGGCGACTGGGCGACGACGACGCTTGCCGCCGCCGGGATCAATGCCGCCGACGTGCGCGGGTCGGGGGCTCTGCGCTCGCTGCAGGACTACTGGGCGATGACCTACGCCGAACCGGAATGGGCCGAACTGCCGAGCCGGATCGGGCCCGGGCAGATCGGCAAAGCGGCGCTGATCGGCTGGTCGGCGGGGCTGCAGCCGACCCGGATCTCGGCGGAAGTGAACCTCGCCGCCGACCTCGCCTCGATCTACGATCCGGCGACCGGGGCCTTCGGCGGCAGCGACAACACCAACGTGATCGGCTTCGCGCTGCTCGGCATGCCCTACATGGGCTTCCCCGCCGGGGTCGAGGCGGCGGCGACCGACGTCGTCCTCGCCAACCAGCACACCGACGGCGGCTGGACGTACGAAGAAGGGGGCTCGACGCCCGGGGACATCGACATGACCGGCGCGGCGCTGGCGATGGTCTGCTCGAACGGCTACGGACCGGGCGACCCGCGGGTCGCCGCCGGCCTCCAGTTCCTGCGCGGGCTGGAGAACGAAACGACGGGAGCGCTGGAAGGCCAAACGCCCGGCATCCCGGCGATCAACGCGCCGAGCATCGCCTGGGCGCTGATCGGCATCCAGGCCTGCGGCGAAGACCCGCAGGGGCCGAACTGGACGACCCCGGCGAATACCAACCCGATCGAATACGTGCTCCACGAACTCGTCATCACCTCCGGTCCGCAGGCGGGTTCGATCCGGTATGTCCCGACGTCGTCCGCCACCGACCCGAACAACGTCAACGGGACCGAGGCGATGGCCCGGGCGCTGTCCGGTCATCTCTTCTCGGCCGACCCGCCACCGCGCGAAATTCCGACCCTGCCGGCGGTGCGCCCGGCGCCGAGCGTCGCCGCCGGGACGACGGTGCCGATCGCGCTGACGATCGAAGGCGCCGGGGCGACCCGGATGTGCGCGGTCAAGGTGCCGAGCGGGACGCCGCTGGTCGAAGCTCTGCGGAGCGCCGAAACGAGCTCGGTACCGGCCGGCTGCGTCGGCGGGGTGCAGGCGCAGGGGCCGTGGGTGACGTCTCTCGACGGCGTCGCCGCGACCGACCCGGCGGGCGGCTGGGTCTTCAGCACGCCGGGCTCGGCCGAGCGCCGGGTCGGCCCGCAGCCGGTCGGCTTCGGCGACGTGGTCCGCCTGCGGCTCGAAGACGGACCGCTGCCGGGCGCGCTCTACGCGACGCCGGGCAGCATCGACTTCGGTGCCCTGACGACGGGTGGCTCGACCACCCGCACCTTCACCGTCGGTGACGCCTTCGCCTCTGTCCACGTCGACTCGCTCGCGCTCTCCGGTTCGAGCTCGTTCGCGATCACCGGTGACGACTGCACCGGCCGCACGCTGGCGACCGGGGCGAACTGCGCGGTCACAGTTCGCTACGCGCCGACGGCTGCCGGTCCTGCCAGGGGCACGCTGACCGTGAACGCCGCGGGCGCCGCCGAACCGACGACCACCGTCCCCCTTGCGGGCACCGCCACCGCCCTTCCTGCCGCGGCGAAACCCAGGCCGCCGCGGATCACCCCTCGCCACGGCGTCGTGAAGGTCCGGCGTAACGGCATCGCCGTCCTCGCCAGGCTCGCCTGTCCGGTGGGATCGCGCTGCCGGGTCCAGGTGCCGAGGCGCGTCGGCGTCAAGATCGCCGGACGCCGTGTCGGCGGCCCGCATCGCCTCCGCGCCGCCGTCCTCGCCCCGAGGTCGATCGCACCCGGCGCCTCGGCCCTTCTACGTCTGAAGCTGCCGTCGGCGGCGGCAGAGGCGCTCCGCGGCCACACCGCCAAGCTCCGCCTGAAGGTCCGCCTCGCCTCGGCCACGGCCTTGACCTCCCGCAGCCTGCGGGTGCGCCTGCGGGGCCGGCCGCCCCGGCACGGGGGGGTAGGGCGGGCGTGGATGGTCGATTCCGCTGCGGGCGTCGGGCTCGGGCTCGGGCCCCGTGCTCCGCGGCCGGGGCGGCCGTCCGAGGGGCGTCCCGGGCGTCTCGTGGCGGCCCTGGCAGGTTGCCCGCTTGCCACGAGACGCCCGGGACGTGAGGGTTCCGTGGGGAAGGCGTCACAGGGACGGGAGGAGGTGCGGGCTTCC
>DASZUH010000178.1:0-3800 GCA_035547715.1 Solirubrobacterales bacterium | reverse complement strand
GCGCCTCGGCATGCGCGACCCGGCCCAGGTGATCCGCGGCTTCGACCGTCCCAACCTCCACTTCGCGGTGCGCCGGTTCACCGACGCGCGCGAGAAAGAGAGGGCGCTGGTCGAGGCGGTCGCCGCCGCGGCCAAGCCGGGCATCGTCTACATCGCGACCCGGAGGGCGAGCGAGGAACTCGCCGCGGCGCTGGCGGAGGCGGGCGTCAAGGCCGAGGCCTACCACGCGGGGCTGCCCGCGAAGCGCCGCGGCGAGCTGCAGGACCGCTTCATGGCCGACGAGGTCGAGGTGATCGTCGCGACCACCGCCTTCGGCATGGGGATCGACAAGCCCAACGTGCGCTTCGTCTTCCACGCCGGGCCCTCGGACTCGATCGACTCCTACTACCAGGAGGTCGGCCGGGCCGGGCGCGACGGTGAGCCGGCCGAGGCCGTCCTCTTCTACCGCCCCGAGGACGAAGCGATCCGCCACTTCCTCGCCGGTACGGGCGGGGTCGACGGCGAGGAGCTGGAGGCGATCGGCCACGCGGTCGAGGCAGCCGACGGCGAGGCCGATCCGGTGGCGCTGGTCGAGCGCCTCGACCTCTCGCGCTCGAAGGTGCTGGAGGCGGTCGGGCGCCTCGAGGAGGCGGGCTGGCTGGAGATCGGCGGCGACGGCGAGGTGCGCCGGGCGCGCGGCGGCCCGACCCTCGAGGACGCCATCCAGGCAGGCGTCCGCGAGAGCGGCGAGCGCCGCGAGTTCGACAGGACCCGCCTGGCGATGATGCGCTCCTACGCCGAGACCCAGGGCTGCCGCCGCGACCACATCCTCAGCTACTTCGGCGAGGAGCACGAGGTCCCGTGCTGGAACTGCGACAACTGCGACGCCGGCCTCGTCCACCCCGACGAAGCCGTCCGCCCCTTCCCGATCGGCGCCGCCGTCACCCACAAATCCTGGGGCCCGGGCGAAGTCCAGCGCTACGACCGCGACCGCGTCATCGTCCTCTTCGACTCGGTCGGCTACCGCACCCTCGACCTCACCTTGGTCGAGGAAGAGGGCCTACTGACCTGAGCGTCTGCATTTACCCCTCCTATGTGGGGGTAAATGCAGACGGTGCGCCTAGAAGAAGGCGCCGCCCTTGTATTCGCCGAAGACGTCGCGCATCGCGCCGCAGACCTCGCCGATCGAGGCGTCGGCGGCGAGGGCGGCGCGGATCGGGTGGAGGAGGTTGCCGTCGCCGCGGGCGACGTCGCGCAGGGACTCGAGCCTGGCGTCGACGGCCGCCTGGTCGCGGTTCTCCTTGAAGGCCTTGAGGCGGGCCAGCTGACGCTGCTCGGACTCCGGGTCGACCTTGAGGATGTCGACGTCGTCGACCTGGTCGGTGACGAATTTGTTGACGCCGACGATGATGTCCTGGCCGGAGCGATAACGCTCGTGGTAGCTGTGCGCGGACTCCTCGATCTCGCGCTGCATGAACTCCAGCGCCTCGACCGAGCCCCCCATCTCCTCGACCTTCTCCATCAGCTCCCAGGCGCGCGCTTCGACCTCGTCGGTCAGCGACTCGACGAAGTAGGAGCCCGCGAAGGGGTCGACCGTCTCGGCGACGCCCGACTCGTAGGCCAGCACCTGCTGGGTCCGCAGCGCGATCCGGGCAGAGCGCTCGGTCGGCAGCGCCAACGCCTCGTCGAAGCCGTTGGTGTGCAGCGACTGGGTGCCGCCGGCGACGGCGGCGAAGCCCTGCAGGGCGACGCGGATGATGTTCACCTCGGGCTGCTGCGCCTGCAGCGTCACCCCGCCGGTCTGCGTGTGGAAGCGGATCTGCATCGATTTCGGGTTCTCGGCCCCGAACCGCTCGGCGACGATCTTGGCCCACATGCGGCGCACCGCGCGGAACTTCGCCACCTCCTGGAACACGTTGTTGTGGCAGTTGAAGAAGAAGGCGAGACGGGGCGCGAACTCGTCGATCTTGAGCCCGCGCTCGAGCGCCGCCTCGACGTAGGCGATCGCGTTGGAGAGCGTGAACGCCACCTCCTGCACCGCCGAGCAGCCCTTCTCGCGGATGTGGTACCCAGAGATCGAAATGGTGTTCCATTTCGGCACGTTCTCGTGGCAGTACTCGAAGAGGTCGGTGGTCAGGCGCATCGTCGGCCCGGCCGGGAAGATGTAGTTGCCGCGCGCCATGTACTCCTTCAGCACGTCGTTCTGGACCGTGCCGCGCAGCTTCTCCGAGGGCACGCCCTGCTCCGCCCCGACCAGCTCGTAGAGCAGCAGCAGGACCGCGGCGGGCGCGTTGATCGTCATCGAGGTGGAGACGCCGTCGAGCGGGATCTGGTCGAAGCAGATCCGCATGTCCTCGATCGTGTCGATCGGCACCCCGGTCCGCCCCACCTCGCCGAAGCAGAGCGGATCGTCGGAGTCGCGGCCGAGCTGGGTCGGCAGGTCGAAGGCCATCGAGAGGCCGGTCGAGCCGTTCTCGATCAGGTAGCGATAACGCTCGTTGGTGTCCTCGGGCGAGGCGAAGCCTGCGTACTGGCGCATCGTCCAGAGCCGGTCGCGGTACATCCGCTCGTGGATGCCGCGGGTGAATGGCGGCGCGCCGGGCGCGCCGAGCCGCTCCTCGAGGCCGGGCGCGACGTCGCTCTCGTCGTAGAGCGGCTCGATCTCGATGCCGGAATCGGTGAAGACGCGCGGGTCGTCGGGCCCGACGAGCGGCGCGATCGTGCGGTGGGTGTCCTCGGAGTGATCCGACGTGGTCGCCATACCAGGCAAAGGATATTGGGAGACCGCAACCAGGGGCCGCCGATGGGGTTGAGGAGGTCCCATGCCCTCAATAGGCTGGGGACAATCGACTTGCCGCAAGTCGCCTAGGGGGACCGCAGGGGGCGGCAAACCCGCAATTGGAGGAATACATGTATGAATCGACCCGGCTCGGCAGGGCCAGGGGGAAGAAGATGCTGCCGGTCGCGGTCGTGGCCGCGGCGCTGATCGCGATGCTCGCCATCGCTGCGGTCGCGTCTGCTGCCACGCCCAATCCGATCTCGAGTGGCACCACCACCATCACCATCAACGCCAAGGTGCTGAAGAGCACCAAGAAGTCCGGCATCAAGATCACGGCGATCAAGCCCGCCAAGCTCAAGGGCAGCAAGGTCACCATTCCCGTCATCGGCGGTGAAGTCGAAGCGACGACCGGCGTCGGCACGATCAACCACGGCGGTGGCCTGAAGGTCACCTGGGGCAAGAAGTCGGTCGCGCTGAAGAGCTTCTCGATCGCCGGCATCAACCTCAGCGCCAAGGTCGGTGGGAAGACCGTCCGGTTCGCCACCCTGGGCGGAGCCTCGGCCACCCGCCTCGGCTTCGGCAACGCGGTCACGGCGAAACAGATCAAGCTGACCGGGGCGGGTGCCAAGGCGCTCAACAAGCTGACCCCGGCGCCGAAGAAGACCAAGGTCAAGAAGAACGGCAAGACCGTCGTCAAGACCGTCAAGACCAAGCCGCCGTTCAAGGCCAACACGCTCCTCGGCAGCTCGAACACCGAAGTCGAAGTCGGGACCGACAACGTGCTCGCCAAAGAAAGCATGGTGTTCAACGGCGACGCAACCCTGCTCGGCAAGCTGAAAGACGTCGGCGTCGAAGTGCAGACGATCAGCCCGACCAGCGCGTCCGGCACCACGTTCACCTCGCCGATCGGCGGCGGCACGATCGCCCCGAACGGCACCAGCGGGGCCGTCAACAGCTCCGGCGGCCTGAAGCTGGTGCAGAACCTGACGCAGGGCCCGTCGACCACGATCACCCTCGCCAACATCGGCGTCGACCTGGCGGC
>DASZUH010000177.1:0-15984 GCA_035547715.1 Solirubrobacterales bacterium | reverse complement strand
ACCACGACCCGGTCGGCCAGGTAGAGCGCCTCCTCGATGTCGTGGCTGACCAGGAGGACGGTTCGCGCCTCCGCCCGCAGCGCCCCCGCCAGCCACCCCTGCATCTCGGCGCGGCTGATCGCGTCGAGCGCGGCGAAGGGCTCGTCGAGCGCCAGCACCGGCTTGCCCGCGACCAGCGTGCGCAGGAAGGCGACCCGCTGGCGCATCCCGCCGGAGAGCTCCTGCGGGGCGGCGCGCTCGAAGCCGGCGAGGTTGAAGCGCTCGAAGAGGGCGCCGGCCGCGGCCCGCGCCGCGGCCTTCCGGGCGCCGCGGTTGCGGAGCGCGAGCGCGGCGTTGTCGAGCGCCGAGAACCACGGCAACAGCAGGTCTTTCTGCGGCATGTAGGCGCAGTGGGAGAGGCGTCCCGCCGCGGCCGCGTCGCCCTCGACGGCGATCTCGCCGGCGCTCGGGTCGCGGAGGCCGCAGACGATCTCCAGCAGGGTCGACTTGCCGCAGCCCGACGGCCCGACCAGGGCGACGACCTCGCCGTCGCCGACCGCGAGGTCGATGCGGTCCAGCGAGCGGAGCTCGCCGTACGTATGGGAGAGGCCTCGCGCGACGACGCTCACGCTGTTATCCTTCCGCACTCCGCACTCTCGACCTAAGAAGTCGAGAAAGTCGAGAAGCACCCGTGCGGAACGCGGCAGAAGGAATCCATGGACCCGGCAATCGTCCTCTTTGGCCTGTGCATAGGCGTGCTCGTCGGCATGACGGGCATGGGCGGTGGATCCTTGATGACGCCGCTCCTGATCCTGATCTTCGGCACCTCGCCGACGACCGCGATCGGCACCGACATCGTCTATTCGGCGATCACCAAGATGGTCGGCTCCTGGCGGCACCTGCGCATGGGGACGGTCAACCTGGAGCTGGTCAGGTGGCTCAGCTTCGGCAGCGTCCCGGCGGCGGTCGCCGGCGTCGCCCTCGTCTCGGTGCTCGAGAGCCACATCTCCGAAGACCGGCTGAACTCGCTCGTCTACGCGGTGCTCGGCGGGACCCTCTTGATGGTCGGCGTGGTGACGCTGACGCGGGCGCTGATCCTGCGCGGCCTGATCGACGAGCGCGACCGCTTCGAGGTCGAGAAACGGCACAAGGTCGCCGCGATCGTGATCGGCGCCACCACCGGCTTCGTCATCGGGATCACCTCGGCGGGCTCGGGCACGGTGATCGCGATCCTGCTGATCGCCGTCTACCGGCTGGCGCCAAAGCGGGTCGTCGGCACCGACATCGTCCACGCCGCGGTCCTCCTGACCGCCGCGGGCCTCGCCCACATCGTCGCGGGCAACGTCGACTTCGGGCTCGCCGGGAACATCCTCGTCGGCTCGATCCCCGGCGTGGTCATCGGCGCCGCCCTCTCCGACAAGGCGCCGCAGGGCTTCATCCGCGTCGCGCTCGGGATCGTCCTGATGGCGTCCGGCATCGTCACGATCCAGAAGGGGGACTCGACCGTCTGGCCGATCGCCGCCGCGGTCGCCGCGGTGCTGCTCGGCGCCGTCCTCTACGCCCCTCACCACCTCAACAAACGCCACCGCCGCGAAGTCGAAAGGGCCGCGCGAGCGACGTCCCAGTCACCGGCCTGAGGAGAAGACCCGCCCGGCGGGTTGCTTTACTTCGTGACATGCGTGTCTCAGCCAAGGCCGATTACGCCGTCCGGGCCGCCGTCGAGCTGGCCGCCGCCGGGGAAGGCGAACCCGTCAAGGGAGAGCGCCTCGCGACCTCCCAGGACATCCCGCTGCAGTTTCTCGAGCACATCCTGCTCGAGCTGAAGCACCAGGGACTGGTGCGCGCGCGCCGCGGCGCCAAAGGCGGCTACTGGCTGGCCCGCCCGGCCGACGAGGTGACCGTCGCCGACGTCGTCCGCGCGGTCGAGGGCCCGATCGCGAACGTCCAATCGATGCCGCCGGAGACGATCGAATACGCCGGCAACGCCGAGGCCCTGCGCGACGTCTGGATCGCCGTCCGCGCCAACATCCGCTCGGTGCTGGAGAACGTCACCCTCGCCGACCTCGTCGCCAGCGAACTCCCTGCCTCGGTCGAGGCGCTGACCGCCGAGCCCGACTCCTGGGCCGCCCGCTAGTTCGGGGCGCCTGTCGCGGCGCCCGTCAAAGGTGCTGAAAGAGGATCCCGGCGAAGCCGAGGATCATCGTGATGAACATCGACAGGAGGACGCCGAGGAGCAGTCGGAAGTCCGCGTGGGCTTCCCTTCGCACTTCGGCGAAGCCTTCGTCGACTTTCTTTTCCAGGCGGTCGATCTGCTTCTCGTCCCAGAAGATCCTCACGCGCCGATAGAAGCACCCCCGAACCCCCATTTCAAGCGCCGTTACAGAGTTGTTTGAAAGTGGTCCAGAGCCGCGCGGAAGCGGTGGTCCGTCGCCGGCCGCCGCCGCGGCTTAGGTGGTTTCCCGCACACATTTCGTCCCTCCTTCCCCGAGGTCGCGGCGCTCGCGCGGGCGTAGCGTCGCGGGCGAACTTCGCGGACACGAGATAAGGAGAGAGACAGATGAAGGCACTTGTCTACCACGGCCCCGGCGAACGGGGCTGGGACACCGTCGACGACCCCAAGATCATCGACCCGACCGACGCGATCGTGCGGATCGACACGACGACGATCTGCGGCACCGATCTGCACATCCTCAAAGGCGACGTGCCGGAGACGACGCCGGGGACGATCCTCGGCCACGAGGCGGTCGGCACGATCGAGGAGGTCGGGGCGAGCGTGACCACGGTGGCGCCGGGGGACCGCGTCCTCCTCTCCTGCGTCAGCTCCTGCGGGCGCTGTCGGTACTGCAAGGAAGGCCGCTACGGCCAGTGCCTGGGCGGCGGGGGCTGGATCTTCGGCCACACGATCAACGGCGTGCAGGCGGAGTACGCCCGCGTGCCGTTCGTCGACAACTCGACCTACAAGGTGCCCGAGGGGCTCACCGACGAGCAGGTCCTCTTCCTCGCCGACATCCTGCCGACCTCCTACGAGGTCGGCGTGCTGAACGGTCTGGTGTCGCCCGGCGACACGGTCGCGATCGTCGGCGCCGGGCCGATCGGGCTGGCCGCGATCCTCACCGCGACGCTCTACACGCCGGGGCGGATCGTCGCGATCGACCTCGCCGACAGCCGGCTCGAGAGCGCCCGCCGCTTCGGCGCCGACGCGACGATCAACAACGGTGGCCAGGACCCGGTCGCGGCGGTGATGGAGATGACCGACGGCCTCGGTGCCGACGTCGCGCTCGAGGCGGTCGGCGTGCCGGCGACCTTCGAGCTCGCCACCGAACTGATCCGTCCGGGCGGCCGGGTCGCCAACATCGGCGTCCACGGTGAGCCCGCGCCGCTCCACCTGGAGAAACTATGGATCCGCGACGTGACCGTGACGACCGGCCTCGTCGACACCTACAGCATCCCGCAGCTGCTGCGGCTGATCATCAACGGCCGCCTCGACCCGACCCTGTTCGCGACCCACCACTTCGGCCTCGACCAGACGATGGAGGCCTACGACACCTTCGCCGACGCCGCCTCGACCGGGGCGCTGAAGGTGGTCCTGCAGAGGGAGGCCGCGGCCTAGGTGGTTGATTCGATGGACGGCGGCGCCGCGAGCCGTCGCCCGGAGGCTCCGCTGTTCCTTATGCCGGAGTGCCGGCGATAAGGAACAGCGGAAAGGGACGCGGCCGTCCCGTCCACGGCCCTGGCAGGTTGTGGCCGTGGCCGGGACGGCCGGGTCTGTGGAGAGTGATGAGGGTTCGTGACCTGTGCCGGGGGGACGAGAGGGTCTCGCAGGGAAGAAGCGCATGATCCGCCACGAAGGCGAGGATTGCGTGACGAAGGCCCGGGGGACGTCACGGTCCCGTCTCACTTCCACATCACCGCCACGACGTCCGTGCACTTGTACCGCCTATAGGGGGCACAACTGCACGGACGTCCCTCCGCCTGATGTGGACCCGTGACGTTCCTCGCGGAACCGTGACGGAAGTCCGGAGCTCCTCCCGTCCCTGTGACCACTTCCCGCCGGACCCCTCACGTCCCGGGCGTCTCGTGGCAAGCGGGCAGCCTGCCAGGGCCGCCACGAGACGCCCGGGACGCACCTCGGACGGCCGCCGCGGCCGCGAACCGCCGGCCCCGATGCGACGCCAGGCCGTGGGATCGACCATCTAGGCGCGCTCCTTCTTCGCGGTGGGGACCGGGACGAGGTCGAACTCGGTCCCCAGGCGCAGCTCCGAGTAGCGCTTGGTCCAGTCGTCGTTGACGTCGTCGGACTGTTTCTTCATCCGCGGCTGGAAGCTGAAGTCGTCGGGCGGGGAGAGGTCGAGGCGCTCGAGCAGGTTCAGGGTCGAGGTCTCGTAGTCGCCGGCGAAGTTCTCGTAGAGGACGAGGATCGGCTTGATCCCGGAGTGCTCGAAGAAGGCGTCCCAGGAGGCCTCCTCGATCAGGAGCTGTTCGAGCAGGTGGTTGATCGCCCGGTAGTGGAAGCGGAGCTGCGGCCGGTGCTCCTCGATGAAGGTGCGGTAGGGCGGCGAGCCGTCGTCCTCGACCGAGACCGCGGTCGAGGAGGCCTGGTCCTCGCGCCAGGTCGCCGTCTGCACCGCCTTCCACAGCGAGACCGCCTGGCGCACCTTGTTGGCGCGGACGACGCGGACGAAGGTGAGGTTCGGGAAGACGGTGGGGAGGAGCTCGGCCAGCGGGACGTCGCGGTAGGCGGGGACGTTGCGGACGAGGCTGACGAAGTCGCCGAAGTACCCCCACATCAGCTTCGCGCCGAAGATCCCATTCGGGGTCGTCCCCGCCTCGAAGACCCATTCGAGGTAGCGGTCGTAGGCGGCGCGGCTCCAGAGCGGGGAGCGGGGCGGCGGGTCGGAGCCGACCGAGCGCTCACCGAGGTGGTCGCGGATCGACTGGTCCTCGACGCCGAGGAAGTATTCCTCCGGTCGGCGCGGGCGCCCCGAGTGGCGGAGCGCCTCGAAGTACTCCTCCGGGCGGCCGGCGACGCCGGTTTCACCGAGCGCGTGGCAGACCAGGGTCGAGCCGGAGCGGGGGGTGGCGCAGACGATGTAGGAGCGATCGGGCTGCATTGCCGAGCAAGTTAATCAACAATAGGAAAGGGAGTGGTCATATCATCGCCCTCTTGGACGGGCCGCCCAACATCCTCTACATCCACTCACACGACACCGGCCGCGTGGTCCAGCCCTACGGCTTCCAGGTACCCACGCCGAACATCCAGATGCTCGCCGACCAGGGGGTCCTCTTCCGCGCGGCCTTCTGCGCCGCGCCCACCTGCTCGGGCAGCCGCGCCAGCCTGCTGACCGGCCTCTACTGCCACAACAACGGGATGGAGGGCCTGGCGCACCGCGGCTGGGTCCTGCACGACTACGGGCAGCACTGGGTCCACACCCTGCGCCGGGTCGGCTACCACTCGGTGCTGGTCGGCGAGCAGCACATCTCCCGGGACCCGGCGGTGATCGGCTACGACGAGATCGTCAAGGTCGAGTCGAACAAGGCGGGCGACGTGGCGCCGCTGACGATCGAGGCGCTGCGCGCCGCCAAGGAGACCGGCAAGCCGTGGTTCATGTCGGTCGGGTTCTTCGAGACCCACCGTGACTTCTCGGCGCCGACCTCGGTCCGCGACACGCTCTACTCGCTGCCGCCCGGCAACCTGCCCGACCAGCCCGAGACGCGGCGCGACATGGCCGAGTTCAAGGCCAGCGTGCGCTCGCTCGACCAGGGGATCGGCGCCGTCCTCCACGCGCTCCACGACTTCGGCCTCGTCGAGGACACCCTGGTCATCTGCACCACCGACCACGGCGTCGCCTTCCCCGGCGCGAAGGCGACGCTGTCGGACCGCGGCACCGGGGTGATGATGATCATGCGCGGGCCGGGCCCGTTCGCGGGCGGCAAGGTCGTCGACGCGCCGGTCACCCACCTCGACGTCTACCCGACCCTCTGCGAGGTCGCCGGGGTGGCGCCGCCCGACTGGCTGCAGGGCGCCTCGCTGGTGCCGCTGCTGCGCGGCGAGGTCGCGGCGCTGCACGAGGCGACCTTCGCCGAGATGACCTACCACGCCGCCTACGAGCCGCAGCGCAGCGTCCGCACCGGGCGCTGGAAGTACATCCGCCGCTTCGACGACTTCGCCGGGCCGGTGCTCGCCAACTGCGACGACTCGGCCTCCAAGGAGGTCTGGGTGGCGGCGGGCTGGGCCGACCGGCGGGTCGCCCGCGAGCAGCTCTACGACCTCGTGCTCGACCCCGCCGAGATGGACAACCGCGCCGCCGACCCGGCCTGCGCCGAGGCGCTCGCCGAGATGCGCGGCCGGCTCGCCGCCTGGATGCGGGTGACCGAGGACCCACTGCTCGAGGGCCCGGTGCCGGCGCCGGTCGGCGCCCAGGTGAACGAGCAGTGGCAGATCTCGCCGGACGAGCCGACCCGCACGGTCACGGCCGCGCCCACGGCCGCTCCATCCAGGTGACGCAGTTCCAGCCGGTGATCGTCGGGGCGCCGCCGGGCTCCCGCGCCTCGCCGTGCTCGAACGTGGTCAGCGCGCAGTTGGAGGAGCGCAGGTGCCACATCCGCGGCCGCAGGTCCTCGGTGAAGGCGGGGCCGAAGACCGAGTCGAGGAGGAAGAAGCGGGTGAGGATGCCGTGGGTGACGAGCAGCGACACGCCGTCGCCGGGCTCCTGCTCGAGCCGCGCCTTCAGCATCTGCACGCGCTCCATCCCTTCGTCCCAGGTCTCGCCGCGGTGGAACTCATAGGCGAAGGGGATCGGGTCGGGCTCGAGGCCGAGCGCCTCGCCGACCGCCTCGGCGGTTTCGGTCGCCCGCCGCATCGGGCTGGTGAAGAGGCGGCTGATCCCGAGGTCGAGCTCGCGCAGGCCCGCGCCCGCGGCCTCGGCCTGGGCGCGGCCGCGCTCGGTCAGCATGTCGCCGAGCTCCTCGGCGAGCCGCTCCTCGCCGGTGTGGACGTTGTGCGCCGACTCGCCGTGGCGCAGGAACAGGACCCTCATCCGCGCATCAGTCGGCGGCCGGGGTGCCGCCCGCGACGACGTCGACGAAGTTCTCCAGGTGGCGGGTGGTCCAGCACTCGAAGGTGCCGTCGCAATAGCGTTCGTAGGCGCTCATCACCGAGTCGCCGTAGTTCCAGTAGAGCTTCGGCTCGGGGTTCAGCCAGAAGAGCCGGCCCGCCCGCTCGCTGATCCGGGCGAAGACCTCGGCGTGCGGCTCGCGGCCGTTGGTGCGGGCGTCGCCGAGCACGATCACGGTCGAGCGCGGGTCGAGGTCTTCGGAGATCTCGGCGAGAAACTCGAGCCAGACGCGGCCGTAGTCGGTGTAGCCGGAGACGTCGGCGACGCCGCCGTCGCTGGAGATCTTCTGGGCGACGGCGGCGAAGTCGCGCTCGTGCTCGAAGACGTCGGTCACCTCGCTGATCCGCTCGATGAAGACGAAGCTGCGCAGCTTGCGGAACGAGTCGTGCAGGGCGTGGAGGACGGAGAGGAAGAAGACGCTGGCCGAGGTGACCGAGGTGGAGACGTCACAGAGGACGTAGATCTCGGGCCGGCGCGGGCGCTTCGGCCGGTAGCGCAGGTACATCGGCACGCCGCCGGTCTCGAGCGAGGCGCGCATCGTCCGCCGCACGTCGACCATCGCGCCCTTCTTGCGGCCGCGTTGCTCGTGGCCGAGGGTCGCCAGCCGGCGCTTCATCTGCGACACCGCGCGGTGGACCGCGGCGAGGTCCTGGGTCGGGCTGGTCGGCAGCGCCCGGTCGAGCTCGGCCAGCGGGCGCGAGGCGGGCAGCGTCTCGGTGCGCTCGATCAGGTCGCGTTCGAGTTCGCGCCGCAGGTGGCGCTCGAAGCCGGTCAGCTGGTCGCGGTCGAGCGGCGGCCGCTCCTCGCCGGTGTCGGCCCGCGGCGGCTGGGCGCCGGCGCTGAGCCCGAGGCTGCGGCGGATCCGCTGCACGTCGACGCCGACCACGCCGGAGCCCTCCTCGCGGCCGAAGGCGGCGATCGCCAGGCGGGCGAGGTCGCGCAGCGCGTTCTCGTCGCCGCGCTGCATCGCGTCGCGGATCAGCTCGGCGAGCTCCTCGCTGTCGAGGCGCTCGCCGAGGTCGCCGCCCGGCTGGGCGCCCTGGTTGACCTCGTCGGCCGACGGGCGCTCGCCGATGCCCTGCTCGATCGCGCCCGCCTCGGCGGCGCGGAAGAAGTAACGGTCGAACAGCAGCTCGAAGACGCGGCGGTCGTCCTGGGACTTGGCGATCGTCGTCGCCAGCGCCTCGCGGAAGTCGGCCTGCTCGGTCCAGGGGACGTGCTCCAGCGCCGCGAATGCGTCGAGGATCTCCGAGGTCCCGACCGCGACCCCCTCGCGGCGCAGCTCCTCGCAGAAGCCGAGCAGCTTCGGGCCGAACCCGGGCGGGCCGGGATCCGCCTTGGGACCGTAGGGCGAGGCCGTGCTCACCACCTCGATAATAGGAGGGTGAACGGGGCGGAACGATCGGTGGGGACGCTGCTCGCGGCACCTGACCCGGTCGCCGCGATGAAGGCGATGCGGGCGGCGCGGCGGCGGCGCTACGTCGCCCGGGCCGACGTGATGGAGGTGCTCTACCGCGTCTACCTGGGCGGCCTGGTGGCGATCTTCGCCGTCTACCTGCTGGCCGGGGCGCTGCATGAAGTGCCCGCCGATCCGGGCTCGGTCGACGGTATCCGCGCCCACGCGCCCGCCGTGATCGGCCTCGCGCTGGCGCTGCTCGTGCTCGCCGGCCTGCGCTCGGGGGCGCGCGGTGGGCCGCTGGCGATCGAGGCCGCCGAGGTCCGCTACACGCTGCTGGCGCCGGTCTCGCGGCGCGCGGCGCTGCGCCCGGCCGCGCTGGCGCAGCTGCGGATCGCGGTGATCGCCGGGGCGATCCTCGGCGTCGTCGTCGGCAACTTCGTCTTCCGCCGCTTCCCGGGCAGCGCGGTCGAGTGGATCGGCTCGCTGGCCGCCTTCGGCGCGCTGGTCCCGATCGCCGTGCTCGGCGCGGCGCTCCTCGCCTGCGGGCGGCGCCTCCACATCGGCGTGGCGAGCGCGCTCGGCGTGGTCCTGGTCGCCTGGTCGGCGCTCGACCTGGCGCTCGGCTGGAACAGCTCGCCGGCGACGATGCTCGGCGACCTGGCGACGCTGCCGCTCCAGCACGGGGCCGACGCGGCGCTCGCGGCGCTCGGCGCGGCACTGGCCCTGGCGCTGCTCGCGGCGGGCCTGCTCGGGATCGGCGGGCTGCGGCTGGAGGCGGCCCGGCGCCGCGCCGAGCTGGTCGCCGAGATGCGCTTCTCGGCCTCGGTCCAGGATCTGCGCACGGTGATCCTGCTGCGCCGGCAGCTGGCCTCGGAGCACCCGCGGCGGGAGCCGTGGCTCCGGCTCCGCGTCACCGCCAGCAACCCGGTCTGGCGGCGTGACTGGCAGAGCTACCTGCGCTGGCCGGTCGTGCGGATCGCCCGCGTCGTCCTGATCGCGGTCGCCGCGGGCGCCCTCGCGGTCGGCGGCTTCGACCTGACGCCGGTCCTCTTCGCCCTGCCCGGGCCGCTCCTCTTCGTCGCCGCCCTCGACCTGATCGAGCCGCTCGCCCAGGAGTCCGACCACCCGACCCGGCGCCTGCTGCTGCCGTTCGCCGCATCGGGGCTGATCCGCCGCCACCTCTGGGCGCCGATCGCGGCGATGGCGGTGGTCGTGGCGATCGCCTCCGTCACCGCGGCGGTGGCGGGCGGCGATCCCGGCCTGGCGCTGGGCGTCGGCGCAGTCGTCTTCCTGCCGCTGGCGGCGGTGCTGATCTGCGCCGCGGCGGTGAGCGCCACCAACGACCCCTACGAGTTCATGCTCGTCCCACAGCTCGCGACGACGGCGAGCGTCGCGCCGATCGTCGTCTCCCTGATCGCGGGCTTCATCCCGCTCTTCGTCGCCTGGAAGGTCGAAGGTGGCGACGGCGCACGCGTCGGCGGCGTCCTCGGCATCGACTTCCTCCTCGTCGCCTTGGCCCTGGTCGGCATCGGCGTGCTCGCCTGGCGCTTCGACAAACGCGAGAGGGAGGCCCTGTGAGCTCCGCCGGCGGCGCGATCGCGGCGACCGGCGGCGGCCCGGGACCCGTCCTCGGCGCCCATGGACTCGGCCGCAGCTACGACGGCTACATCGCCCTCGGCTCCTTCACGGTGGAGATCGAGGCGGGCGAGTTCGTCGCCCTGATCGGGCCGAACGGGGCGGGCAAGACGACCTTCCTCAACCTCGCCGCCGGGCTGCTCGACCCGACCTCGGGCGGGATCGAGGTGGCGGGGGAGGCGCCCGGCTCGCTCGCCGCCCGCAGCGCCCTCTCCTACCTCCCCGACACGCCCGTCTTCTACGAAGACCTGAGCGTGGTCGAGCACCTCGAATACGTCGCCGCCCTGCACGGCGTCAAAGAGGCTGCCCCCCGGATCGAGGAACTGGTCGACCGCCTCGGCCTCGACGGCTGGGAGGACGCGCTCGGCGCCGAACTCTCGAAGGGGATGCGCCAGAAGGCCTCGATCGCCCTCGCCCTGGTCCGTCCCTTCAAGATCCTGCTCGCCGACGAGCCGCTCGACGGCCTCGACCCGCCCAGCCGCGAAACCCTCTTCGCGATGCTCGCCGAGACCCAGGCCGCGGGCGCCGCGATCGTCGTCTCCACCCACCGCCCCGACGTGATCGCCGCCGCCGGCCGCTGCGTCGCGATCCGCGACGGCCGCCTCGCCTACGACGGCAAGCCCGACCCCGATGTGCTCACCGAGATCTTCGACCGCTCGGAGCTCGAGGGGGCGTGAGGGGCGGGGGTTCGGGGCGCTGCGGCCGTCCGAGGTGCGTCCCGGGCGTCTCGTGGCGGCCCGGGCAGGCTGTGGCCGCCCTGAGACGCCCGGGACGTGATGGTTCCGTGGGGAAGGTCAAGGGTTCGCCACGATCTCCGCCCTTCCGTCACGGTTCCCACCGGTCGGGATCCGTGTACCGGAGTTTGACCACCCCATGGTGGGGTCAAAGTCCGGTACACGGATTTTGACTGCCCTAGGCGCTCAAATCCGTGCAGCGCGATCTCGGGCGATGAGGATCGGCGACGTTTCCGGAGTTTTCGTCACGGGACCCGCGCACTTCGTGGAGGACCCCGCGCGTCCCCCCGCACCCGGCACGAACCCTCCTCGCTCCCCACACACCCGGCCTTCTCGGTGGCGGCCACAACCTGCCAGGGCCGCCATCGAGAAGGCCGGGCGCAACTCGGACGGCCGCCCCCGCCCCCACCTCCGGGCGACAGCTTGCGGCGGCCGGCCGGCCCGCCTAAGCCGCCCGGTCCGGCAGTTTCAGCCCGACCCGCTCGGCCACCAGGTCGATGTCGGTGCGGTGCTTGACGATGATCGACATCGAGCTGTTGAAGGTCTCGCGGTCGATGTCGTCGACGCCCATCAGCAGGAGGGTGCGGGCCCAGTCGATCGACTCGGCGATCGAGGGGGGCTTCTTCAGGTCGAGGGCGCGGACCATCTCGATCACCTCGACCAGCCGGCGGGCCAGCTCGCGGGGCATCTCGGGCGCGTGGAGGAGGACGATCTCCATCTCCCGCTCGACCCCCGGGTAGTCGAGCCAGAGGTAGAGGCAGCGGCGCTTCAGCGCCTCGGTCAGCTCGCGCGAGTCGTTCGAGGTGAGGACGACGATCGGCATCGTCGTCGCGCTGATCTGGCCCAGCTCGGGGACCGTGATCTGGAAGTCGGAGAGGAGCTCGAGCAGCATCGCCTCGAACTCCTGGTCGGTCTTGTCGATCTCGTCGATCAGCAGGACCACCGGCTCGGGGCTCGAGATCGCCTGCATCAAGGGCCGGGTGAGCAGGAACTCGGTGCCGAAGATGTCCTCCTGGACGTCGTCCCAGCCGCCCTCGTTGCCGGCCTGGATCCGCAGCAGCTGCTTGCGGTAGTTCCACTCGTACATCGCCTTCGCCTCGTCGAGCCCCTCGTAGCACTGCAGGCGCACCAGCGGGCGCCCGGTCGAGCGCGAGAGCGCCTTCGCCAGCTCGGTCTTGCCGACCCCGGCCGGGCCCTCGACGAGGATCGGCTTGCCCAGCTTCTGGGCGAGGAAGGAGACGAGCGCGGCGGGCTCGTCGGCCAGGTAGCCGACCTCCGCCAGGGAGCGCTTGACCCCCGCTACCGAGTCATCAGGCATGCGCGCAAGGATAATCCGCGGCCGTGCGCGACCTTCTCCTGCCGTCGGCGGCGTTGCCGCACACCCCGGGCGCCTACATCGCGATCGTCCTCGTCGGCTTCGCCGTCGGCATCGCCGGCCACCTCTTCAAGGTGCGCTGGCTGGTGGCCGTGGGGATCGCCTTGATCGTGCTCGGCGCGCTCCTCCTGCCGTTCGCCGCGGGCATCCCGTCGAACGAAAAGAGCCCGCCCGCGGGCGAAGCGATCGAAGGCGGATTCGGCGAATAGAGCGCAATAAACGCGCCTTTAACTCGCACCCCCTACAGTGGTGGAGCCCCGTTTCCGACCCGAAGGAGTGGGTTCCTTGAGCCGCAAACGAATCTTCGCCCTGCTCACGACCGTGGCCGCGCTCGTCGCGCTCGCCGCCCTGCTCAGCGCCTGCGGTGGCGGCAGCAGCGAAGACAGCCCGGAAAAGGTGATCGAACAGGCGACCTTCGAAGGGGTCGAAAGCGGCGAAATCGACGTCGCCCTCGAGGTGAAGTCGGAAGGCAAGGAAGGCGGCACGATGAAGGTCGCCCTCTCCGGCCCGTTCCAGTCGACGGGGCTGAAAAGCCTGCCCGAACTGGCGCTGACGGCGACCGCCGACGGCGAGGCGAACGGCGAAAAGATCGACTTCGAAGGCGGCCTGACGGTGCTGGGCGACCGCGCCTACATCGGCTACGACGGCAAGCAGTACGAAGTCGACCCGACCACCTTCGGCTTCGTCAAGTCGGGCTTCGAACAGGCCGAGCAGGAAGGCGCGGGCGAAAGCAAGGGCGCCGAAGCGACGGCCTGCCAGAAAGCCGCGACCTCGCTCGACCTGAGCGAATTCGTCGACAACCTCGAAAACGAAGGCGGCGAAGAAGTCGACGGCGTCAAGACGACCAAGCTGAGCGGCGACCTCAACCCGCGCAAGGCGGTCGACGCGGCGATCAAGCTGGCCGAAACGCCGGCCTGCTCCTCGGAGCTCAAGGCCGCCGGGCCGCTGCCGCTCGACCAGCTGAAGTCGCAGGAGGGCGAACTCACCGACGCGATCAAGCAGGCGCACGCGGAGATCTACGTCGGCGAAGACGACCACATCGTCCGCAAGGTGGTCGCCGACTTCACGGTCGAACCGAAGGGCAGCGGCGAAAAGACCGAAACCTCGCTCGAAGTCACCCTGAGCAAGGTGAACGAAAAGCAGTCGATCAAGGCCCCGGCGGGCGCCAAGCCGCTGACCGACCTCTTCGGCGAACTCGGGATCAGCCTCAACCAGATCTCCGGCCTGCTCGAAGGCGGCGGCACCGAAGGGCTCGGCGGCCTGCTCGAAGGGATCGTCGGCGGCTCCGGCCTCGGCGGTGAAGGCTCCTCGGGCGGCGGCGAATCGTCCGCCGGCGGCGCGGCCGAAGAATCGGAACTGCCGCTCTCGCCGAAGTTCACCGAATGCCTGGAAGAAGCCAAGAGTGCGGCGCAACTCCAGAAGTGCGCATCGTTGATGGAATAGCCGCCTGACCGCGAACCAGATCTCGTCCCCGCCTCCCGCCGGGCCGCCTGCGCCGGCGGGGCCGCCGCGCCTCGACGCGTCGTTCCTGCGCACCCCGCAGGGCTATCCGTACCTGCTCGCGCCGCTGATCCCGATCGCGGTGATCCTCGACGTCGCCGGCGTCTCGGCGATCCTCGTCTTCGCCGCCTCGGCGCTCGGGATCATCCCGACGGCGGCGCTGATGGGGCGAGCGACGGAGGAGCTGGCGGCGCGCTCGGGCCCCGGCATCGGCGGCCTCCTCAACGTCACCTTCGGCAACGCGCCGGAGCTGATCATCGCCCTCTTCGCCCTCGGCAAGGGGTTGCAGGAGGTGGTCAAGGCCTCGATCGTCGGCTCGATCGTCGGCAACATCCTGCTCGTCCTCGGCGCCGCGATGCTGGCGGGCGGGCTCGGCCGCGACAAACAGTTCTTCAACCGCACCGGCGCCGCGATCCAGACCTCGATGCTGATGCTGGCCGCCGCGGCGCTGCTGATGCCGGCGATCTTCGAGCTGGTCGAGGGTCAGGGCCTGCCGCTCCCCGGCAGCAAGGCGACCCACTACGGCACGACGGTCGAGCACCTCTCGCTCGCCGTCGCGATCGTCCTCATCCTCACCTACGTCCTCGGCCTCGTCTTCTCGCTGAAGACCCATCGCGACCTCTTCAACCCCGACTACGAGGACGAGGGCGGCTGGGGTTGGTCGATCCGCACCTCGGTGATCGCGCTGGCGATCGCCGGCGTCCTCGTCGGGATCATGTCGGAGGTGCTGGTCGGCTCGATCACCGAAGCCTCCGAATCGGTCGGCCTCTCCGAGTTCTTCATCGGCGTCGTCGTCGTCGCGATCGTCGGCAACGCAGCCGAGCACTGGGTCGCGGTCCTCGTCGCCCGCAAAGACAAGATGGACCTGGCCGTCAACATCGCGATCGGCTCGAGCGGTCAGGTCGCCCTCTTCGTCGCCCCGGTCCTCGTCATCGCCTCCTACTTCGTCGGGCCCTACCCGCTGGCGCTCGTCTTCAACGGCTTCGAGCTGGGTGCGATCGTGATCGCGATCCTGGTCGCCAACTACGTGATCCAGGACGGCGAGTCGACCTGGTTCGAGGGCGTCCAGCTCCTCGCTGTGTACCTCGTCTTCGGGCTTGCCTTCTACTTCGCCTGAGCGGCGCGGCGGCGGTCTCCGCGGCCGCGGATAGCCTGCCCGGATCGAATACCTGCTCCTCCTCGCCAGCTTCGCGATCGTCCTCTCCGGAGCGCTCCTCTTCACCAACGCGGTCGAGTGGTTCGGCCACGTGCTGGGGCTGGGGGAGGGGGCGGTCGGCAGCGTGCTCGCCGCCGTCGGCACGGCGACGCCGGAGACCCTGATCGCGATCATCGCCCTGATCAGCTCCGAAGCGGGCTCCGAAGACGTCGCGATCGGCGCAATCGTCGGCGCGCCCTTCCTGCTCGGCACGCTGGCGATGGGCCTGATCGGGCTCTTCGCCTTCCTCTACCGGGAGCGCCGCGCGCAGGGGGTCGGGCTCGAGGCCCACGGGCCGACCCTGGAGCGCGACCTGATCTTCTTCCTCTGCTTCTTCGCCCTCGCCGGGGCGCTCGCCTGGGGCCCGCCGTTCGGCGTCCGCCTGCCGCTCGGCATCCTCTTCGTCGGCGCCTACCTCTTCTACGTGCGCCGCACGCTCGCCTCGCCGGGCGAGGTGCAGGGGGAGGAGACGCTCGATCCGCTCTACTTCGACCGTCGCGCCGACCGCACCGAGGGCAAGCCGCCCGCGATCCTCTGCCTGCTGCAATTGCTGGTCGGCCTCGGCGCGATGGTCGGCGGCGCCCACCTCTTCGTCGAGGAGCTGCTGAAGATCGCCGACAGCCTCGGGGTCGAGGCCCTGGTCCTCGCCCTCGTCCTCGCCCCCTTGGCGACCGAGCTGCCGGAGAAGGTGAACTCCTTCTTCTGGGTCCGCGAGGGCAAGGACGCCCTGGCTCTCGGCAACGTCAGCGGCGCGATGGTCTTCCAGTCGACGATCCCGATCGGAATCGGCCTGATCTTCACCCACTGGAGCCTCAACGCCAACGCGATCATCTCGATCTGCCTCGGCCTCGCCGGCGGCCTCCTCGCCTACGAGAGCCTCCACCGCGACCGCCGCTTCAAGCTACCCGCGGTCGTGGCCTGGTTCTGCCTCTACGCCGCCTTCATCGTGGTGGTCGCTGTTTAGGGCCGGGGGGCGTTCGACTCGCGGCCGCGGCGGCCGTCCGAGTTGCGTCCCGGGCGTCTCGTGGCGGCCCTGGCAGGTTGTGGCCGCC